>JABFXT010000822.1 GCA_013361595.1 Nocardia sp.
TTGACTTCGGCGAATCGCAGCGCCGTCAGCTGCGGTGATACGGAAACGATCTCCACCCGGCCGAACCTACCGGCGGCGGGGCCGCTATCGCCGCCGGATCTGCTGTGAGCAGATTTCCGACGGCATTCCGGCACGAGCCCGCCCTGGCGCGGGAACTTCGGAACAAATGTCTTGTGTCTCCACCAGGGGGAGACAGCAGGCTGATGCCATGGACGACGCGACGCTCTGCACGATCGGGGCCCTGGCCGAACGGACCGGACTCTCGGTCAAGACGATCCGGTTCTACTCCGATACGGGCATCGTCCCGCCGACCGATCACAGCCCCGCCGGTTACCGCCTGTACGACGCCCGGGCGCTCGCCCGCCTGGAACTGGTCCGCACGCTGCGCGCGCTCGATATCGATCTCGCGACAGTGCGCGCGATCCTGGCCCGGGAGATCTCGCTGAGCGCGGTGGCGGCCGCGCACGCCGACGCCCTGGACGTGCAGATCCGCACCCTGCGGCTCCGGCGCGCGGTGTTGCGGGCGGTATCCGAACGGGGATCGAACCCCCAGGAGATGGAACTGATGCACGAACTGGTGAACCTGTCCGATTCCGAACGCCGACGTCTGGTCCACGATTTCGTCGACGAGACCTTCGGTGCTGTCGATGCGAACCCGGCTGTCGCGGAGCTGCTGCGGTCGAGCATGCCGGACCTGCCCGCCGATCCCGCCACCGAACAGGTGGTGGCGTGGATGAGCCTGGTGGAGTTGGTGCGTGACGAGACCTTCCGTGCCGCGGTGCGCCGGATGGCCGAGTACCAGGCGCGGGAGCGGGCCGCCGGTGACGACACCGGACTGCACCACGACTTGACGGAGGCGGTCCGCGACGAGGTGACCCGGGCGCTGGCGGCCGGAATCGACCCGGACTCGGCGGCGGCACTCCGGATCGTCGACCGGCTGAGCGCACAGTACGCCGCCACGTTCGGCAAGCCGGATGACAGCGTTCTGCGATCGTGGATCCTGGAGCGCCTCGAGGTCGCCGACGACCCCCGGGTGGTGCGGTACTGGCAGTTGGTGTCCACCGTCAACGGATGGCCGGCGCCGCCGGATCTGGGGCCGGTGTTCGGCTGGTTCGCCGCGGCGCTGCGGGCGGCCACGAGATGATCTTCGATCATCCGCGGGGTGATCCCGTCGCGCCTACCCGGAGCTGTCCGTAGACCGCATTATCATCCTGGCCGTCGGTCGACGCTGTTCGCGGTCCGGGGTGACGGCGCAGCGGTCGCTGGAGCCTCCGGAAAGCAGGTCGATGAAAACTGTGTTCGCGGTGCTGGCCCGATTAGCTGTCGTCGTCGTATCGCTGGGTTGCGCGGTGACAGCGTTACCTCACGATCTGGCTGGAGCAGCTGCCGAGCCGGTGAATCCGGTCCTGGTCATCGGCGGTTTCGACGCCGACCGCGGCATTCTGGAGAACCTACGGTCGGAGTTGGCCGATCGCGGATACAACGCCTATTCCATGGTGCTGCCGGCCGCACCGGCCGGCTCCTCGGGAACCGAGGGGATCGCCGACTCGGCGGCCGTGGTCGGGAACAAGGTCGCCGAGATACGGCGGACCACCGGCGCCCGGCGGGTCGACCTGGTCGGGCACTCGATGGGCGGGCTCGCACAGCGTCACTATGTGAAATTCCTCGGCGGAACCGACTCGGTGGGAACCTATCTCGACTTCGGAACCCCGAACTACGGTGAACCGCTCGGTTTTCTCTGCGCGCCCATCTTTCCCGGCTGCCGCGATATCGCACCGGCCTCGGAGTTCCTGCAGCAGCTGAACACGCCACCGGCGCTGCCGCCCGGAATTCCGGCGTATCACCTGTATTCGGAGAACGAGGGGCCCGAACGCCTGCATCTGCCGGGCGCGGTCAATACGAGCGTGCAGCAGTACTGTTCCGGCAGGCATGTCACGCACCGCGACGAACCACAGGATGCGGCATTCCAGGACCTTATCGACTCCGCGCTGCGGGGCGGACCGTTGGCCACGGACTGCCCGCGGCAGTTCTTCCTCAGCGCCCGCTGAACCGGGAGCGTGCCCGGGATATGCGATCCTCGGTACGGGCGAGGACGAGCGGACAAGAGGCGTGGGCATGGCGACGGAAGCGGTCGATTTCGCCGGCCGGATCGAGGTGTTCCGGCCGGAACTGCTGGCGTACTGCTACCGGATGCTCGGGTCGTCGCACGATGCGGAGGATCTGGTCCAGGAGATCTTCCTCCGGGCTTGGCGGGCGCGAGATCGGTACGACGGGACACGCAGTTCGTTGCGCACCTGGCTCTACCGGATCGCGACCAATACCTGCCTGACCGCGCTGACGGCCCGGACCAGCCGACCGCTTCCGTCGGGATTGGTCGCCGCGTCGGATCCACGTGAGCCGCTGGTCCGCGGCGAACACGCCACCTGGCTCCAGCCGCTGCCCGACCGTCTGCTGGATTCACGCGATCCGGCGGTGGCCGCGATGGACCGCAGTAGTCTGCGGCTGGCTTTCGCCTCCGCGCTGCAACACCTGACGGCACGTGAGCGCGGCGCCCTGATACTGCGTGAGGTGCTCGGTTTCTCCGCTGCCGAGACGGCGGAAATACTCGATACCACTGTCGTCGCGGTGAACAGCGCCCTGCAGCGCGCGAGAGCCCGGGTCGCGGAGATCGGACACGGGCGGGAGGTCGCGGCCACGCCGTCGGAGACCGAACAGCGCGCCTGGGTCGAGCGCTATATGAAGGCATTCGAACTGGCCGACATCGCGGGCCTCACCAGACTGCTCACCGAGGACGTGATCATGGAGATGCCGCCGATGCGCAACTGGTTCGCCGGCCCCGGCAACTACGGATTGTTCATGGAGTGGGTCTTCCAGACATCCGGAAGGGATTGGCGCCTCGAAGGGGTCACCGCCAATGGCGGGCAGCCCGGATTCGCCGCCTATCGCCGCGCCGGAGACGGCTACGAGCTGCACACGCTCCAGATCTTCACCGTCACTGCCGGGGGCATCGACCGGAATTCGGTGTTCCAGGATCCCGAGGTGTTCACGGCGTTCGGTCTGGCTGCGCGTCTCTGAGGCGGGGCAGGGGACTCGCACGACCCGGGTCGCTGATCCGGCACCCTCGCGCGGTCGGCTCGCCCGGAAATCTCCCGTCGTACGCGCGATGAGTTCGGACCCCGGCGCCGGTATGTATTCGCGAGTTCGCTCCGAACCCCGGGCGAGCCGAGTGCAAGGGAGAATCCGATGTCGAACAGTCGTGTGGAAGATGTGGCCGCGATCCGGGCCGTATTGAACGATTCCTATCGGGCCTGGGCAACCGGTGACGCCGCCGCCATGGTCGCCGACTACACCCCGGACGCGACCGCGATCTTGACCGGATCGTTTCGCGACGGCCGGGACAGGATCCGGCAGAGCATGGCGCAGAGCTTCGAGGGGCCGCTCGCGGGCAGTTCGACCTACAACCGGGAGATCGGTATCCGCTTCGCCGGCCGGGACGCCGCGATCGTCGTCAGCGAATCCGCCATCCTGTTCGCCGGCGAGACCGAGGTTCCCGGCGACGAGCGCCGAGTGAACGCCACCTGGGTCCTCGAGAAATGTGACGGGCGCTGGCTGATCGCCGCCTACCACAACAGTCCGGTCCTGCCGCCGAACTGAGACCGCCCTCCGGTCTCCCGGGTGGGCCGGAAACACTGTGCCCGGCAGCAAGTCTGCCGGGCACAGTGTGCACGGTGCTGTGCTGCCGTCGACTGCTCGCGGTAGTTCGTCCTCCGTTCGCGACAGGCCCCGGCGGCCGGGTGCGAACTCCGATGCGGGGGTCGCTTGTGCCGCCGGCCGGTATCAATGACCGGAGGTGGGCCGGGTGCGCAGGTGCATCCGTTCGCCGTGCGCCCCGAAGAGACTGAGAATTTCCGCGCCTTCGACGCCGGCGGCGCCGAACCAGTGGGGGACCCGGCAATCGAACTGCGCCGCCTCGCCCACATGCATGACGACATCGTGGCCGCCGAGACACAGGCGTAGCCGGCCACGCAGTACATAGATCCATTCGTAGCCTTCGTGGGTCCGCGGATAGGCCTGTGCGTCGTGCGCGGGGATGACGATCTTGTCCGCGCGCGGGCGTCCCCGGTGGGACAGTGGGATCACCACACGGCCGCTGCTGCCGGATTCCCGTGGCGCGGGTGGTTCGGCTATCCGGGGGGCGGTGACGATCTCGTCGAGGGGAGCGCCGAGTGCGACGGTGATCGGCAGCAGTAGTTCGAGACTCGGTTTGCGTAGACCGCATTCCAGGCGGGACAGGGTACTGGTCGACAGTCCGGTGGCCCGGGCGAGATCGGTCAGGCTGAAGCCGCGCTGGGTGCGGGCCCGGCGCAGCCGGGGCGCGATCTGCTCGATCACGGCATCCACACTCGGTTGCTCATTCATGGGAGCAGTCAAGCTCTCCATCCCGGAATCGGCAATGAAAATTGCCGATTCTGCACGACGAGATCGAAGCTCGTCGTGGAGGTGATCCGAGATGGATACAACAACGGAGAAGGCGCCACCGGTGCCGGGAAAGCGCGGGGCCGCGACCGGTACGGGTCGGGCCGGCCGGCTGCCCGCCGGGGTCTACCTGCTGGGCTTCAGCCTGTTCGCGATGGGGAGCGCGGAATTCCTGCTCGCCGGAATCCTGCCCGACGTCGCCACGGACCTGGATGTGCCGCTGTCCTCGGCGGGCCTGCTGATCACGGCGTTCGCTCTGGGTGTCGTATTCGGCGGCCCGCCGTTGGCCGTGCTCGCCCTGCGCATTCCGCGTCGTACCGCCCTGCTGGTCACCCAGGGCGTCTTCGCCGCCGGTATCGCCGCCGGCCTGTCCGGCGGATATGCCGTGCTGCTGGTTTCGCGCGTGGTGTCGGGCATTGCCTACGCCGGTTTTTTCGCTGTCGCGGCGGTGACCGCGGTCGGCATGGTCACCGCGGATCGCACCGCTCGTGCGTCCGCGGTGGTGGTCAGCGGTCTCAGCGTGGCGATGGTCGCCGGTGGCCCGCTGGGCACGCTGTTGAGTCATCACACCGGTTGGCGGGGCGGATTCTGGGCAGTCGTGGCGCTCACCCTCGTGGGAATGATCGGATGTGTGCTGCGGATCCCCGCCGCGCGCGGATCCGAACCGGACAAGGCGCCGGAGGTCGCGCGGGAGATCGCGGCGATGCGCCGGCCGAAGCTCTGGGGAATCTTCGCCATCACCGTTCTCACCACGGGGGCGTACATGATCACTGTCAACTACTCGGCCGCGCTGCTCACCGATATCACCGCGCTGCCCGTCGGGTGGGTGCCGGTGGTACTCGCGCTGTTCGGTGCCGGAGCTTTCGCCGGCCTGTTCATCGGTGGCCGGATCGCCGACCGGCACCCGCATACGGCGCTACTGGCCGGAACCGTGGCGATCGTGGTCCTGTCGGTCGTTCTGGCGGTCGCGATGCGGTATGCCCTTGTGGTCGTTCCCGCGGTATTCCTGCTCGGTATCGCCGCTTTCGTGCTGAATCCGGGCCTGTACGCGCGGGTGTTCGCGATCGCCGCCGACGCACCGACCCTCGCCGGGGCGACCACGGTTTCGGCATTCCAACTGGGTATCAGCTGTACCCCGGTACTCGCGGCCGTCACCCTGACTCGGGGTGCCGACCTCACTTCCGTATGTGTGATCGGGGAGGTGCTGGCCGCCGCCGCGATCCCGCTGATCCTGCTGGACAGGCGCAACCCGCTCCCCGGGAGTAGATGAACCACTGTGCCCGGCGGTTCGTAACCGCCGGGCACAGTGGTTGTTCGTGCGCTGCCGTCAGTCGGCGTAGGTGAGCACCACATCTCCCAGCACCGGGGCGCCGTCACGTTCGACGGCGGTGGCGCTGATGATCAGCTGTCCCGGCTCCTGCCAGATCCGCGACCGCAGCGTCTCACCGGGGAAGAGCACCCCGGCGAACCGCGCCTTGAATCCGGTCACCCGGCCGGCGACGGAGTCCAGGGCCGTATCGGTGGCGGTTCTGCAGATGATCCCGTAGGTGCACAGCCCGTGCAGGATCGGCGCCGGGAAACCCGCGCCCTTCGCGAACTCCGGATCGGAGTGCAGCGGGTTGCGGTCACCGCAGAGGCGGTAGAGCAGGGCCTGCTGCGGCAGGGTCGCGGTGGTGACGTCGAAATCCGGTTCCCGGTCGGGGAGTTCGGCCTGGCTGCTCGGGCCGCGCTCACCGCCGAATCCGCCTTCGCCGCGCGCGAAGATGGAGGATCGTTCGGTCCACAGTGCTTCGCCGTCGGAACCGGTGACGGTGAACTCCTGCACGATCACCGCATTGGAACCCTTGTCCCACAGTTCGCTGATCCGGCCGGTGCGGGTCGCCTTACCCGAGGCGGGCAGCGGCCGGTGCACCTGTACTTCCTGCGAACCGTGCACCACCTTGGCCAGGTCGATATCGACACCGGGGAATTTCACCTTCGGTGGATCCGTATCGCGCAGGGTGTGGGCGACGGTGGCGAAGGTGGGCAGTACCTGCGGTTCCCGATCGTCGAGGTAGCGCAGTTCGGCGGGGTCGGTCCAGCGGTGGCCGGCGCCGATACCCAGGTGGTAGAGCTGGACATCGGAGGCGGTCCAGGAGAATTCCTTGCTCGGGAGTTCGGCTCCCAGAGCGACTTTCGGATCGATCGGCATACGAGAGGTCTCCTCGGATCGGCTCAGGCCGCGGTCTTCTTGCGGTCGATGATGTCGTGGACCGCGAGGTAGCCGAAGGCGATCGCGGGTCCGATGGTGGCGCCGGGGCCCGCGTAGGTGTGGCCCATCACCGGGGTCGAGACATTTCCGGAGGCATAGAGGCCCTCGATCGGGGTGCCGTCCTCGCGCAGTACGCGCGCGGCGGTATCGGCGACCAGCCCGCCCTTGGTGCCGAGATCGCCCGGGACCATCTTGGCCGCGTAGAACGGGCCCTGGACCAGCGCCGCGAGGCACGGATTGGGTTTGACGGTCGGGTCGCCGTAGTACCGGTCGTACTGGCTGTCGCCGCGACCGTAGTCCTCGTCCTTACCGGATTCGGCGAAGGTGTTGAACCGCTCCACCGTGGCGGCCAGCTTGTCGGCGGGGACCCCGATCTTCCCGGCCAGTTCGTCGAGGGTCGCGGCCTTGACGATGAGATCGTTCTCCATCCAGCGCGACGGGAACTTCAGCCCCGGCTGGAGGCTGGCGAACATATACCGGTTGCGGTAGCGCTGGTCGAAGACGAGCCAGGTGGGGATGTTCTCGCCCGGGCCCTCACCCTGGCCGTACTCACCGCCGTACATGGTGTGCACGGCCTCCACGTAGGGCGCGGATTCGTTGCCGAACCGCTCACCTTTCGGGTTGATCATGATCGAGCCGGGCAGGTTGCGTTCCGACAGCGCGAACCACGGCTTACCGCCCTTGAAGATGGTCGGTCCCCACCAGGCGTCCTCCATGAAGCCGATAGCGGCGCCCGCGTCCATACCCGCGACGATGCCATCGCCGGTGTTGGTGGCGGCCCCGGTTGTCCACTCAGTGGTGATCGGCTCGCGCTGGTACTTGGCGCGCATCTCCGCGTTGTGCTCGAATCCGCCGCTGCCCAGGATCACGCCGTGCCGGGCGGTGAAGGTGACGGTTTCGCCCTTGTGGGTGGCCTCGACGCCGGTGATCTTGCCGTCGGTGACGACGAGTTTGGTCATCGGGGTGTCGAGCAGTAGGGGCACGTTCGCGTCCATCAGCCCCTTGCGCATACCGGCGATCACCGCCTGACCCATCACCATCAGATGCTTGTTGGTGAATTTGGCCCAATAGGTGCGCGCACCCACCCGCAGGGCGCGCAGGACGCCCTTGGGGTGGCGGCGGATCAGGTTCAGCCGGACGAAGTCGGCCTGGGTGACGGCCACGTTCAGCGGGGCCTTCGAGTAGGGCGGGTGGATATTGAACCGCTCCTCGCCCAGGATCTTGGCATTGAACGGCTTCGGCTCACAGGACCGGCCGCCCGCGCGGCCGCCCGGGGCCTCGGGGTAGTAGTCCGAGTAGCCCTTGACCCAGGTCATCTTCAGTGGCGAATGGGCGAGGACGAAATCCATGGCCTCCGCGCCGCGGTCGATATAGGTATCGATCCGCTCGGCGGGGACCACGTCGCCGATGATGCTGTGCAGGTACCTGCGCGCTTCCTCGCGGTCGTCGGGGCCCCCCGACTCGCGCAACGCCTTGTTGCCGGGGATCCACACCCCGCCGCCCGAGCGCGCGGTGGACCCGCCGTAGTAAGGCGCCTTTTCCAGGAGCACCACACTCAGCCCGTTGTGCGCGGCGGTGAGGGCGGCGGTCATCCCGGCGGCGCCGCTGCCGACCACCACCACATC
>JABFXT010000056.1 GCA_013361595.1 Nocardia sp.
GCCGTTGACCGACCTGCTGAAACTCCCCGTTTCGCTGCCGCGAACCGCACTCGGCACCCTGCACGGTCTCGTTCCGGTCGCGACCGTCCTACTGGGGCAGGGGACCGTTTCCTCGCTCAACGGTTCGATCGGGCGGCAACGCCGCTATGCGGCTGTGCGGACCACCTTGCCGCTGGTCGCCGAGATCGGTGCCGGATACGGGGTCACCGTCAACGATGTGGTCCTGGCGGCGATCACCGCGGGCTACCGCGAGCTGCTCCGGCATCGCGGCGAAGAAATCGGCCCGCACGGGTTGCGGATCGTGGTTCCGGTCTCGATGCGGGCCGAGCATGCCGAGTACGCACCGGACAACCGGGTCTCGGCGGTGCTGCCGTATCTGCCGATCGACCGATCCGACGCGGTCGAGCGGTTGCGGGTGGTGCACGCGCGAATGACGACCCAGAAATCGGGCGGTTCGCCGAAGGCCGAGGATACGGTGCTGGCCCTGGCGCGCCGGCTGCCTTTCGCGCCGGTGGCGTGGAGTCTGCGGCTCGCGGCGCGGTTTCCGCAGCGCGCGGTCGGCGCGCTGGCCACCGATGTGCCCGGGCCGAAGCGGGAACTGACCCTGTACGGCCGACGGGTGCTCGAGCTGTGGCCCGCGGCTCCCATCGCCATGCGGCTGCGCACCGCTGTCGCGGTTCTCAGCTATCACGAACAGCTGGTCTTCGGAATCACCGGCGATTTCGACAGCACGCCCGATATCGGTGTGCTCGCCTCGGGTATCCAGCGAGAGGTCGGCGAACTGGCCGACCGCGCGGCCCGTTCGCGCTGATCACGCTCGGCGCCGGCGGATGCGATGTGGATCCGGTCAGGTCAGCGAGTCGATTGCCGCCTGTAGTGCGGCCGCGGCATCGGCTGCGACGGGTCGCAGATCCGGATCCCCGGTCACCTCGACCATCAACTGCGGATTCATCGCGTCGACCACGACGGTGTTCTCCTGCTCCGGGTCGCGTCGGACGACCACATTGCACGGCAGGAGAAGCCCGATCTGCCGATCCACTGTCACGGCTCGCTGGGCCAGTGGGGGATTGCACGCGCCGAGAATGAGGTAGTCCTCCATCTCGGCACCGAGCTTCGCGTGCAGGGTCGCACGCATATCGATCTCGGTGAGAATGCCGAACCCCTGTTCCGCGAGGGCGGCGCGGGTGCGTTCGACGGCGTCGTCGAAACCGGTGTGCAGGGTGGCCGACAGTGCCAGGTCCATGGTCGATCGTCTCCTTCCGTATCTCCCCGGGTGGCGCCGGGGTCGGTCTCCGGAATGCGGATCGGTGAGCTGCCGACGCTCGGGTACCCCCGGCGGCGCTGTTCACACGCGTGCGTCGTTCCGGTCGACCGGTAACGGTCCGGCTCGGATGGAGCCCGGAATCCGCCATGTCCGGTGCGTCTCGCCGATCGTTCCCGTACGGCGTAAGAACTCGCTACTGTGAGTCGGAGTTCAGGATGGCGAAAGGAACGAAGATGTCGGTGGGTGGCACGGTGAACGCGCATATCCAGCAACTCGGTGGCGGGTTCATGTTCTCCCGGGAGGCACGGGAATACGCGGCTGAAACGGGCGTGGCCGAGTTCTTCGGCCCGTACACCCGCGGCCGCGGCGGTGTACTGGGCGATGTGGACGCCGAGGTCGTCACCGCGGCGTTCGGTTTCTTCCCGCACCAGTCGATCCGCGCGGCGTGGGAATCGGTGTCGATGCCCGCCGGGAAGGCCGCGCACCGGTACGCACTCGCCTGTCAGGACTTCGGCCGGCGGAAACTGGGAACCTTCGAGGCCGCCGCGCGCCTCGCGGAACTGCTGGAAACCGTGGTGGCCGCGGCGGATCCCGCCGGGCTCCCGCTGTTCGCGGGCTGGCGAGCCGTTCCGCTGCCCGGCGACGCGCCGGCCCGCGTCATGCAGCTCGCCCATGTGCTGCGCGAACTCCGCGGCGGACTACATCTGATCGCGGTGCGGGCCGCGGGTATCACCCCGCTACAGGCGGTCCTGATCTCCGGCTCCCCGCTCAACGACGGCCCCGGCCAGGCGCGCTGGTACGGCTGGCCCGAACCCTTCCAGGAGATCACCGACGAGATCCGCGGTGCCTGGCAGCGTGCGGAAGCGATCACCGACGACCTCATCGAACCCGCCTTTTCCGCTCTCGGCGACGAGGAGGGCGCCGACCTCGTCCGGCTGGTCGCCGCCGCGCATGCGGCGACCTTCGCCCGCTGAGATCGGCTCGGCCGGTCGGTGATCGGGCACTCCCGGTCCCGGTCACCGGACACCCGGTGGACCTGGAGAGGGCTTTCATCGCACGAGATCCCGGCGGCGGTCCACGGCCGCGGCCCGGTCGTGCGGGCCGGGGCGGAAGCGGCCCCGACG
>JABFXT010000701.1 GCA_013361595.1 Nocardia sp.
GTGACGGCGTTCCTCGTGGTCGGTGTGCTCCTCCTCGTCGCCGGGACCCGCTACGCGCGGGCGTTCGCCGAAACCGGTACCCGGCACGACGATTCCCGGTCGTCGACCGAACCGCGCTGATCGAGCCGGGCCCGTACCGGTCGTAGCGCTCAGGAGCCGGTGCGGGCCGCCGCGACCATGGCGTCGGTGACGGTCGCGATATCGGCGGTATCGCTGATGTAGGGCGGCATCGCGTAGATCAGGTTCCGGAACGGTCTGATCCAGGCACCCGCGTCGACAGCAGCCGCGGTCGCGGCGCGCATATCCACCGGCCGCCGCAGTTCGATCACTCCGATACCGCCCAGTACGCGCACCTCGGACACACCCGCGATATCCCGCGCGGGAGCCAGGCCCGCCCGTAATCCGGCGCCGATCCGCGCCACCTCACCGCGCCAGTCCCGCGACAGCAGCAGTTCCACCGACGCGACCGCGACGGCACAGGCCAGCGGGTTGCCCATGAAAGTCGGGCCGTGCATGAGACCGCCGTGCGCGGCACTGATCGTCTCGGCGATCTCGGCCGTGCACAGGGCCGCGGCGAGTGTCATGTACCCACCGGTGAGCGCCTTGCCCACACACATGACGTCCGGTGCCACGACCGCCTGTTCGGCGGCGAAAAGGGTTCCGGTGCGGCCGAATCCGGTCGCGATCTCGTCGAACACCAGCAGCACCCCGTGCTCGTCGCAGAGACGTCGCAGATCGGCCAGATAGCGGGGGTCGTGCCAGCGCATCCCGCCGGCCCCCTGCACCACCGGTTCCACCACGATCGCCGCCAGTTCGGCCGCGTGCCGCGCCACCGCGGTCTCGAGTTCCCGGACATAGTCGTCGTGGTAGTCGCGGGGCGGGGCGGGAACGAAGATCTGTTCGGTCAGGACATCGGTCCACAGCGCGTGCATCCCGCCCGCCGGATCGCACACACTCATCGGCGTGAACGTGTCGCCGTGATATCCGCCGCGCCAGGTGAGCAGGCGACGTTTGCCCGGACGGCCCACCGACCGCCAGTACTGCAGGCACATCTTCACCGCCACCTCCACCGCGACCGAGCCGGAATCGCAGAGGAACACCCGGTCGAGTCCGTCGGGGGTGTGGCGCACCAGTAGTTCGCACAGCCGGGCGGCCGGTTCGTGGGTGAGGCCGCCGAACATCACGTGGCTCATCCGGCGTGATTGCGCCACCAGCGCCTCGTCGAGTACGGGGTGGCGATAGCCGTGCACCGCGGCCCACCACGAGCTCATCCCGTCCACCAGTTCCCGCCCGTCCGCGAGGGTCAGCCGGGTACCGGCGGCCGCGGCGACCACGAGCGGTTCGGTGCTGGCCGGGAAGCCCCCATAGGGGTGCCATACGTAGCGCGCGTCGAGTTCGGAGATCTGCGCGGCGGTGAGTTCTGCGACGAGCACGGCGGTCCTCCACGTCGTAGTGCGACCGGATCCGGCCGTACAAAACCTTGAACACCGTTCAAGTTACCAACCGCGGGTCTCGACCCTCACGCCGAACCGTCCAGCACCGCCACCACCCGGGTGAGCAACCGGCGCAACTCCACGGCCCCGGCCGCCCCCACATCCGCCCGGATCCGGTTTTCGATCCGCCGGATCCGCTCCCCGGCCAGCCCGAGAGCCGCTCGGCCGGCCTCCGTACACACCACCTGCCGGGCGCGCCCGTCCAGGGGGTCGACCCGCCGGTACACCAATCCGGCACGTTCCAGTTGCCCGACCAGTTCGCCCATCGACTGCTGCGTCATGCCCGCGGCCTCGGCCAGTTCGCCGACCCGGGATCCCGCCGGATCCAGATACCGGAACACCGCGTAGTGCGCCGGACGCAGCTCGCCGGACAGCCGCACGCGCAGGTCGTCGTTCAGTTCGGCTTCGACCGCCTTCGTGGCCAGGGTGAGCAGTTTCAGCAGCGAGGGCTGCGGATGGGTTGACATATCATGAAGGTTACCTTTCTAATTGACCCATGCCAGACCGGGTCATCACCTTCCGCAACGGCCACCGGGTCACCGTCCTCGCCGAGGGCACCGACGAGGCCGGCCCGTATCTCAGGCTGCGGCACGAACTGCCCGCCCCCGGGCGGCAGGCGGGCCCCCACTGGCACCCCGTACTCACCGAGGCATGGACAGTGCGGCAGGGCACTCTCGTCTTCCGCATCGACGGACGCGAGGTCACCGCCGGCCCCGGCGATACGGTGCGCGCGGCGGCCCGTACCGTGCACGAGTTCCACAGCGCGGCGGCCGATACCGTGCTCGATCACGAGATCCGGCCACCGTTGCGCCATCTCGAGATGTTCACCTTCTGGAGCGCCCTGGATCGCGCCGGTGCCACCACCCGATCCGGAGTTCCGCGCAATCCGCTGGCACTCGCCCTGCTCTGGGAGTTACAGGACGGCTACCTCGCCGTAATCCCGGCCGGCCTGCAACGCGCCGTACTCGGCGGCCTCGCCGCAATCGCCCGGCGAACCGGCTACGCACGGCGATGGACCGCCACCGCCGGCCCGAGCTGAAGAATCCACCAGCGACCCCCGCCAACCGCGCGCCGGAATGGCGCTAATGTCATGTCCATGCACGCGTCCGATTCGACGACCGAGGAAGCGGCACCGCCGGTGCCATAGCCCGAGCAGAACCCGGTCGTCGGCCGATGCCGAGCATCCACGCCGACGAGGCCGGCCCCGCACCCGCGCCGCCGGATCCGGCGCCTCCCCGCCCGCCGCGCTCCTCAGGACCCCGACCGAGAAACGTATGCCCGCAGACCCGCCGAGCTTCCGCCGCCAACCGCGCGTCACTCCGGTCCGCAGCACCTACCGGCTACAGCTGCGCCCGGACGGACTCACCTTCGCTCAGGCCGCCGCCACCGCCGAATACCTTCAGCAACTGGGTGTCTCGCATATCTACCTCTCCCCGGTGATGACCGCCGCCCGCGGCTCCGCCCACGGCTACGACGTCACCGACCCGACCACCGTCTCCGCCGCCCTGGGCGGCCCACTCGGACTGAAGGCCCTGGCCGACGAGGCGCACAACCGCGGCATGGGCCTGATCATGGACCTGGTACCCAACCACGTCGGGGTCGCCGATCCGCAGCAGAACCTGTGGTGGTGGCATGTGCTGCAATACGGCCGGAAATCCCAGTTCGCCTCGTTCTTCGATATCGACTGGAGCCCGGGTAACGGTGTGGGCGGCCGCCTGGCGCTCCCGGTTCTGCGCGGTGCCAACGATCCGGCCGCGCTCACCGTCGACCGGTCCGGTCCCGAACCGCTGCTCGCCCTGCACGAACTGCGCTTCCCCATCGCTCCCGGTACCGACGGCGACAACGCGCTGCGCATCCACGACAAACAGCACTACCGGCTGGTGAGCTGGAAATCCGGGATGTGCGGTTACCGCCGGTTCCTCTCGATCAGCGGATTGGCCGCGCTCCGTCAGCAGGACCCGCAGGTCTTCGAGGCCACCCACCGCGAACTCGCGGCCTGGTGCGAACACGATCTGATCGACGGCGTCCGGGTCGACCATCCCGACGGCCTCGCCGATCCGGCCGGCTACCTGCAACGCCTGCGCCAGCTGATCGGCCCCAACCGGTTGCTGCTGGTGGAGAAGACGCTCGCCAACCGCGAGCCGCTCGACCCTACCCTGCCGATCGACGGGACCACCGGCTACGACGGCATCGCCGATTTCGGCGGCGTCCTGCTCGAACCCGCCGGGGAGCAGATCCTGACCGAACTGTCCCGCCACATCACCGGCCACGGCAGCGACCGGGTCTGGGTCGGTGAGAAGGAGCACCGCATCAAGCGGGCGGTGGCCGAGAGCATTCTCGTCCCCGAGATGCGGCGCCTGGTCGCGGCGATCAAAGCCGATGCGGGCGCCGCGGATTTCGACACCATGGCCCTCACCAACGCCACCATCGAGGTGCTGTCGTTCCTGCCCGTCGCCCGGGCCGATTACACCCCGCTGGCGGGGATGATCAGCGCGATCGTCGCCGAGGTGGAGAAGCGCAACACCGAACTGCGGGTACCGCTGGCAGTCCTGGTGACGGCATTGGTGGCGGGCGGAACCGCATGGACCCGGTTCCATCAAGTGAGCAACGCGATCGGCGCGAAAGCCGTGGAGGATATTCTGTTCTACCGCGCGGTGCGATTGGTATCGCTCCAGGAGATCGGCGGCAATCCGGCCCGCTTCGGCCGCACGGTCAACGAATTCCATCTGGCCAACGCTTCGCGGGCACGCCGCTGGCCCGCGTCGATGACCACGCTGTCCACCCACGACACCAAACGCGGTGAGGATGTGCGGGCCCGGATCGGAGTCCTGTCGCAGGTACCGCGGATGTGGGCGCGGGCGGTGACGTTGTGGCTGGAGAAGCTCCCGCCGCCGGACGGCGCCACCGCGCTGTTCCTGTTGCAGAACATGTTCGGGATGTGGCCGGCCGACGGGCGTCCGGCGCCCTCCGTACCGGGGTTGCGGGACCGGGTGCACCGTTTCGCCGAGAAGGCGATGCGCGAATCCGGCGAGCACACGTCCTGGGAAGAACCCGATACCGAGTTCGAGAATGCCGTGCACGCGTGGCTCGATCAGGTGATCGAAGGACCGGTCGGGCGTCAGCTCACCGACCTCGCCCACGATCTCGCGCCGCACGCCTGGTCCGATTCGCTGGCCCAGAAACTGTTGCAGCTGTGCGCGCCGGGAATTCCGGATATCTACCAGGGCTGCGAGATCTGGGAGGATTCGCTGGTCGACCCGGACAATCGGCGGCCGGTCGATTTCGGATCCCGGGCCGGAATGCTGCACACTCTCACCACCACTCCGCCGTTGGACATCACGGGCGCGGCCAAGATGTGGCTGGTCGCGTATGCGCTCTGGTTGCGCCGGGAACGCCCGGAATGTTTCGTCGGCGGCACCTATACGCCGGTCTTCGGGCTCGGCGAGCACGCCGACAAACTGGTCGCCTACGCCCGCGGTCAGGCCGGGTCGGACCCGGAGATCATCGTGGCCGTCACCCGGCACAGTGTCGCGATCGGCGAAACCGGCTGGGGCGACACCTATCTCGAACTGTCCAGCGGCTCCTGGACCGACCGTCTCACCGGGCATACGTTCCAGAACCGCGCGCGCATCGAAAAACTGTTCGCCCGGCTACCGGTGGCGCTTCTGGTCCGCTGACCGTGCCGGCGGTCAGGACTCGGTGGCCGCGGCGGCGATCCGCGGGAACGGCGCCTGCGCCTCCAGCAGGAAACCCAGTTCCAGCAGCGTGCGCTCGGCACCGTAGGCGCCGCTCAGCATCACCCCGATCGGTAGCCCGCCCGCGGTGAGCCCGGCCGGTACGGCGATGGACGGCGAACCGGTGACATTGTTGATGGGGGTGTAGCCCACGAAATTCGTCACCCGCTCGATCGACTCGGCGAACGGCACCCCCGGATTCAGATAACCGATCTCGGGCGTGGTGTGGGTGAGCACCGGCGAGAGGATCGCGTCGTAGCGGGTGAGTACGGCGTCGTAGTCGGCGCGGGCGCGGTTCAGCCGGTACAGCGCGCCCGGGGTGGCGAGCAGACGCCGGCGGAAGGACGCGGCCAGCCCTTTGGTGAAGGTCTCGAGCCGGGCAGCGGCGAAGGAGCGCCCGTGGCTCAGTTTCCCGGTGACTTCCGACATCTGCGCCAGGAATCCCCAATACTGCAGGAAGTCGGCGACGAGTTGCCCCGAGACCGGCGAGGCCATCGGCTCGATGGTATGCCCCGCGGCCGCCAGCACCCCCGCGGTCGCGGTCACCGCCGCCAGCGTCTCGGCGTCGGGTTCCAGACCGTTCGCCGCCGTGGTCAGCAGGCCGATCCGCAGCTTGCGCTCCGCCGGGCCCTCGACAATGCCGATCGGCGGGAGTTTCGGGTTGCGCCAGTACTTCTCGACCGCCGCGTAATAGGCCGCCTGATCGCGGACCGACCGGGACAGCACCCCTTCGGAAACGAGCTTGATCGGCAACTGCCGCGCCTGCGCGTTGTCCAGGTGCCGGAAGCGGCTCGGTTTGAGCGACACCAGCCCGGCGCAGGCCGCCGGAATCCGCAGCGAACCGCCGCCGTCGTTGCCGTGGGCCACCGGAACCACACCGGCGGCGACCAGTGCGGCCGATCCGCCCGAGGATCCGCCGACCGTGTACCCGGTGTGCCACGGGTTGCGGGTGGGTTCACCGTCCTCGAACTCGGTGGTCGAGGTGAATCCGAACTCGGGCATGGTCGTCTTGCCCAGCACCGTCACCCCGGTGCTCAGCAGTTGCGCGGTGAACCGGTCGTCCTTGCCGGCGGGGTGGGGGGTGATCGCGGCGCTGCCGTACCGGCTCGGCAGTCCGGCCACATCGGCGTTGTCCTTGACGAAGGTCGGCACGCCGAACCAGGCGCCGCCGCCGGCCCCGGCCGCCCGCGGGACGGGCGCCCGGTACGCGATCGCGTTCAGGCGCGAGTTCACCGCGTCGAGCCGGGCCAGCGCCGCGCGGGTCAGTTCGTCCGGGCTCACCACACCGTCGCGGACCAGCGCGGCCGATGCCACCGCGTCGTGTTCGCCCAGCGCGTCATCGGTGAAGGCATGTACTCGATCGGTCATGAATCGGCTCGCGTGTACCTCGGGGACCCGGATACCTCGATCCGGAACCAAGTGGACGTGTGTTCAACTCGGCACAGACTAGTACGGGAAGCTGCCGCGCGGCACGGTTCCCGGTGGGGTGGCGGGCGGGAAGGGTGGCTACCGGCGCGTCGCGCGCCAGCGGCCGGTGGTCCACAGCAGCGCGCCCACGGCAGCACCCGACAGCACCGCGACCTGCGCCGAACCGAGGACCACGGCCAGAGCCAGGAAGACGAGCAACCCCGCGCCGAGCGCCTCCAGCTTGTACACCGGCCAGCGCGACCCCGCGATATCGACGACCGCCGCGCCGCGAACGGCGTGCGGAACGGTGAGAGGGGAGGCGGTCATTGCTTCAGGCTACCCGTAACAGCAGTGTTCGGTCCATCGAACTTTTGTCTTCCCGCACACATGTTCCGCCGGGGCGACCGGCCCCGGCCAGCACGCCGGACCGCTGATCGCACCAGGTCGGAGCGGCCGGGGAACAAGTGACCCCGCTCGGGGCGTTTCCGAGACATGCCATTGACCGGAGAGTACGCACCGTCCACATCCGATTGGGCCCGTGAACAGGCCGAGAAGATCGAACAGTCCGGCGGTACCGAGGGCACCACCATGCAGGGCATGCCGGTAGTGGTGCTGACCACCACCGGCAACAAGACCGGAAAGCTCCGCAAGACCGCGCTCATGCGGGTCGAGCACGACGGCGAATACGCGGTCGTGGCCTCGCTGGGCGGTGCCCCGAAGCACCCCGTCTGGTACCACAACGTGGTCGCCGACCCGCATGTGGAACTGCAGGACGGCACTGTCACCAAGGACTACACCGCCCGCGAGGTGTTCGGCGAGGAGAAGGCGCTCTGGTGGGAGCGGGCGGTCGCCGCCTACCCGCCCTATGCCGACTATCAGCTCAAGACCGATCGCCAGATCCCGGTTTTCGTCCTCACCCCGCGCTGACCGACCCCGGCGCGATACCGGCGCCCGGTCCCACACCCTCGGCGATGAACGAAAACGCAGGACAGAGCCACCCGCCGCATGCTCCGGCAGCGGTGGGTGGCAGCATGGACCGGGTGTCCGATGTGCTCACTCACCTGCCAGAAGACCGTCCCGCGTTGTCCGCGGACGAGATCGACGCCGCAGCCAAACGCATCGCCGACATTATCGAGCCCACTCCCCTACAACTATGCCCGCGCCTGTCCCAGCTGACCGGCGCTCAGGTGTACCTGAAGCGCGAGGATCTCACCGTGGTGCGGTCCTACAAGCTGCGCGGCGCATACAACCTGGTGGTCCAGCTCAGTGATTCCGAACGCGCCGCCGGAGTGGTCACGGCCAGTGCCGGCAACCACGCCCAGGGCGTCGCGTTCGCATGCCGGGCCATGGGGATCACCGGCCGTATCTACGTCCCCACCACCACCCCCAGACAGAAGCGCGACCGCATCCGGGTGCACGGCGGCGAATCCGTGGAACTGATCGCGGTGGGCGAAACCTTCGACGCCGCCGCCGCGGCCGCCGCCGCCGATGTGGAACGGACCGGAGCGACCAGGGTGCCCCCGTTCGACGACACCCGCACCGCCGCGGGTCAGGGCACCATCGCCGCGGAGATCCTGGACCAGCTCGGCGCCGCGCCGGATCTGGTGGTGGTCCCGGTCGGCGGTGGCGGATGCCTCGCCGGAATAGGCACTTACCTCCGCGAACGCGCTCCGCACACCGCGATCC
>JABFXT010000769.1 GCA_013361595.1 Nocardia sp.
TGGTGAACTGGGCCCGGCGTTTCGCACCTATCCCGCCGGGCCCGATCGCGATCAGCGCCGACACCCGGCCGGGATTACGGAGCGCGTATCCGATTCCGATCCCCCCGCCGAGGGACAACCCGACGACGGCCGTGGGCGGCAGTTCGAAACGGTCGAAGAGATCGTCGAGGAAACGAGCGAAGAACTCCCGGTCCAGGCGGCCCGGCCACGGCCTGCTGGCGCCGTGCCGAGGGAGATCTATCGCGTGCACCTGGTATTTCGCGGCCATCCGGTGCGCGATATCGCGCCAAACCCCCTCCGCGGTATCCATCATTCCGCCGTGCAGCAACAGCACGGGCGGTCCCTGCTCACCAGATCGGTAGTGCCGGATGGGTCCACCGCCGATCGTCAGGTCGGTGCAGCGTTCGAATGGCGAGGTCATACCGGCTCCTCGAGTTGGGTGAGTTGATCCGACAGCTGTTCCAGCAGCGCGATCTGGGCATGCCGGGCGGCGGAGGCGTCCACCGGCCCGGGGCCACGTAGACCGGCGTCCACCAGCTGTGCGAAGAGCATGACCGTATCGGTCAGCTCCTCGGCTGTTCCGGCACCGAGGGTGCCGGGTGCGTTCACCAGGCCGATGGTGAAAACGCTCAGCATGCGGGTGATGTTGTCGCTCGCGATGTCGTCCGCGATCACCCCCGCCTGCTGAAGCTTCTCGATGTAGTCGGCAAGCCAGCCCATCCGGGCGGAATAGCGGCGCTCGCCTACCTCACGAACGTGGTCACCGAGCACCGCATCGTCACCCAGGTACAACGCTCGCATCAGCGGCTCCGACAGCAGCGCCTCCACGCCGAACCGGTAGACAGCGGGCAGATCGACGAGATGGTCGGCGTCGATCACTCGCCGGTGCACCTGCGAGGTCATCCTCCGCATGCTGCGGTTGAGCACGGCGGCCAGTATTTGCTCCTTGCCGTCGAACTCGCGGTAGACCGCGCCCTTACCGATTCCGGCGTATTCCGCGATCCGCGCGACTGTGGTGGCGGGCCAGCCGGATTCGACGATCAGCTCGGCGGCCGCGGTCAGTATCCTTCCCCGGCGATCGGGGACGAGCGGGCGTGGCATGAGACTCCACTCTTCGTAGTGACCAATAATCCAATAATAGTCACTACAGTACCGCAGCTCCCGCCTCACCCCGGCATATCGGGCACCGCAGTGAAGAGTTCGTAGCTGTGAAGATCGGGGTCGCAGGCGTAGATGACCTGCCCTACTGGTTGGCTCCAACTCCGGGTGCCAGACGTCAGGCCGGGCACTTCAGCACGCCCGCACCGGTCGTTCCACCAACCTCCACATTGCGGTCGGTTCAGCAGTCGCAGCGGATGCCGCGGTTCGTCGCGGCATTGTCGAAGGGCACCGGGCAAGAGTTCGATTCGCTGCAGGCCAGCAGGTCGTTGCATCCGGCGGCCAGTGCGGCGCGCAGGGTATCGCGCACCGCAGTGAAACAACAAGCCGAGACCAACGGGCTGCGGTTCGCAAACAGCATCGGGCCGCGGCCACTCGCTACGACAAACTCGCCGTCCGATACCTCGCCACTGTCCGGGTCGCCGCGATCAACCTGTGGTTATCCGGCCACAGCTTATGAAACACGGCCTAGTCACCGGCCCCTCGCGCGAGTTTGCTCTTGATCCAATTGACACCGAAGTTCACGACGACGGCCGCTTCGAACAGGTAGCTGGTTGCGGCGCCGACCTTCCTTGTCGTCCGCGCCGGCGGCGAGCATGTCGCGGGCGATGGCCTCGAAGGGCTCCTGCTCCTCGGGTATGACCGGGGTGTAGTCGAAGGCACCGTCCTCGGAGTCGATGTCGCGAAAGCGCCGCCATACGCGCTCGCCGTCCTCGGTGACGGGCTGTTGGTAGTCGGCGTACCGTTTCCCCGGCGCCTCGGCGAGTGCCTCTGCACGGTGCAGGAGTGTCAGAGTGTCCAGCGGTGCGCCGAGCAACAAACCCGTCCGTCTCTGGCGGCCAGGCGAGACGCTGGTATCTATCACGGGCGGTGTGCTCGCTTCCGCCGAAGCGGTAACCAACGGCTGGTTCGATGCCCCCGGATCGGGCGCTGTCGCCACCGCGGGAATTTGCTGTTCGGGGCCGGGAATCGGGCGATCTTCGCGCGGGCGACTCGCTTACTTTTCACGATCGTCGCTATGTGCCTTCCCGGGCTCATCGCCTCTCGACGCGTTCGACATCGAACCCATCAGACCGGACATGACCATGGCCGTCATAGCGTCGGCTCCGCCCACGGAGCCCTGCGTAGGCTGCGCAGGCTGCGCGGCGGGCAAATCGAGGCGCTGTTGATCCTCGCTGCTCGCTTTCGAATATTCATCGTTCTCGTTCGCCGGCGCAGACGTTC
>JABFXT010000690.1 GCA_013361595.1 Nocardia sp.
ACCGGTACCCCGACCGGCCTGTGCCTGCTGGGCGCGCCCGGCTCCGACCGTTCCCTGATCCGTCTCGCCCTCGGCAGTGCCGCGGTAGCTGCCGGGGGATCGCTCCACAGTGAGGATCGACCATGAAACGTCCACTCCGTCATATTTTCTCGATCATCGCGGTGACGCTGCTGGCGGTCGCGGGCCTGACCGGCTGTATCGCCACACCCGACAGCGTCGGCGGTGACACCGGCGCGATCCGGATCGGGACGTTGCGCGGCCAGCCGCATCTCTACGCCCCCTATTTCATGCAGCGTTTCGCACCGGAGAACACGACCTACGAGATCGTGCTGTTCGAGAATTCGCCCGATATCAAGAACGCGCTCGCCTCGGGTGCCATCGATATCGGGGTACTCGGGGCTCCGGCGATGCTTTCCGGAGTCGCGGCGGAACAGGATGTGCAGATCATCGCCTCGGCCGCCGACGGCGGATCCGGCTTCGTGGGATCACCGCGGATCGTGACCCCGGCCGACCTGCGCGGCAAACGGATCGGGTTCCCGGCGGGTTCTTCGCAGGAGATCGCGCTGAAACTCACCCTGCGCGCGCACGGCCTGGACCCCGACACCGATGTGCAGTTGGTGAATCTGGCGTACTCCGATATGGCGAGCGCCTATACCGCCGGCCGGGTCGATGCCTTCCTCAGCGCGGAAATGGGCGTATCGACCGCCGTTCGGGCCGGTGCCCACCAGATCGTCTCGCCCTACGAGACCCCGATCGGCGCCACCAATATCGTCCTCGGCGGTAACGGCCGCTTCCTCGACGATCATCCCGACCGTGCCCGCGACACCGTGCGGACCTTCGCCCGGGCCGTCGATTTCATGAAGGGCGATCGCGAAGCCTGGGCGGCCGGTCTGGTGGAGACCTTCGGTCTCGACCGGGCGGTCACCGATATCGCCATCGACAATGTGCGATTGCGCTGGGAACTCGACGACGAATACCGGCAGCGGGTGAGCGAACTCGCCCGGCAGATGGTGGACTTCGACCAGTTGCCCGCCGCGCCGGATATGAGCAAGGTCTTCCGGACCGAGTTCCTCGACATCGTGCGTGCGCAGCGATGACCACGCTGGGAATCCGCGCCGAGCAGGCCACCGAACCGGCGGGCCCGGAAACCGCAGCGGTCGCGGGCCCGCCCGATCCGCGATCGCGGCGCGCCCGCTACCGGGCCCGGGTGGTGGCGATCCTGTGGGCGCTGCCGGTGCCGCTGGTGGTACTGCTGCTGTGGGACCGCGGGGTCGGCGGCGGCTGGACTCTCCCGTTCGGTATCCAGATGCAGTTCCTGCCCACCCCGCTGGAGGTCGCGCGGCGGCTGGCGGATCTGGCGGTGGGCGGGATCGTCGACGATTCCTATAGCGGCACGCTGTGGCTGCACCTGTACGCCAGTACGGTCCGGGTACTCCAGGGGTTCGCGATCGCGGCCGCGGTGGCGGTGCCGCTGGGAATCGTGATGGGGCGTTCGCCGCTCGTGTTCCGGATGCTCGAGCCCACTCTCAATCTCATCCGCCCGATCCCGGTGACCGCCTGGGCCCCGCTGTCCCTGCTGATCATCGGATTCGGGGACCGGGCCACCATCTTCCGGGTCTTCCTGGCCGCGGTGTTCTCCATCCTGATCAACACCATCGCCGGGGTGCGCGCGGTACCCGCGCGGCTGTTCGAGGCCGCGGCCATGCTCGGCACGCCACCGGCGCAGACGTTGTACAAGGTGGTGTTACCGGCCGCGATTCCGACGATCGTCTCCGGACTGCGGATCGCGCTCGGCCTGTCCTGGGTGATCCTGGTGGTGGGCGAGACGGTCGGTATCCGGGTCGGGCTGGGCGCGCTGATCACCCAGGCGCGTGAACAATCCCGGACCGACCTCATCGTCGCCGTCATGATCGTGATCGGGCTGGCCGGGTTCCTGGCCGACCGCATCATGATGCTCGCTGTACGCCTGGTCGCCGGGCGGCGACCGCTGCTCCCGTGACCCTTCTCCGGATCAGGTGATGACCATGAAGATCTATTCCACCCGCCGCCGTCCACACCGGCCCGCGCGGATCGTGCTCGACGGCCTGGGTAAACGATTCCCGGGCGCAACCGGTTACGCGGTGGACGGGGTGGATCTCGATATCGCCGCCGGGGAATTCGTCTGCGTGGTGGGCGCCAGCGGTTGCGGGAAATCGACCCTGCTGCGGATCCTGGCCGGATTCGAAACCGGCACCCGGGGCGCGGTATCGGTCGGCGACGAGCCGGTCACCGGCCCCGGCCCGGACCGGGGTGTCGTCTTCCAGGATTACGGGCTGTTCCCGTGGCTCACCGTCGCGGAGAACATCGCCTACGGGCCGAAACAGGCCCGGATGACCCGCGACGATATCCGGGAGACCACCGATCGCAGCCTGGAAACCGTCGGCCTGACCCGGGTGCGTGATTCGTTCCCGCACCAGCTCTCCGGCGGTATGCAACAGCGTGTCGCCATCGCCCGGGTACTGGCCAACCGGCCGGCGGTGCTGTTGATGGACGAACCCTTCGGTGCGCTCGACGCGCTCACCCGCGCCGATATGCAGACCGAACTCGCCCGTATCCACCGGGATTCCGGGGTCACGGTCGTCTTCGTCACCCACAGCGTGGAGGAGGCGGTGTATCTGGCGGACCGGGTGGTGGTGATGGCCGGTGGTACCGCGCACGGTACGGCCGGGCATGTGCGCGAGGTGGTGACCATCGAGCTGCCCCGGGCGCGGGAGGCCACCGCCCCGGAGTTCAACGATTACAAGCGCCGGATCGATGCGCTGATCCACCAGGGCGACCGGGCCGCCGCCTGACCGCGGCTCATACCGGGGTCGCCGGTAGCAGTTCCCGGGTCCGGGTCGTCCGCGCGACGACCCGGCCCGCTTTCACGACATAGCAGCGATCGGGCCGGTCCAGCAGGGCGTCGGCGACGCGGTGGGTGGACAGCACCACCAGGTCGGCGGCCGCGCCCACCCGCAACCCGTAGCCGTCGGCGATACCGATCACGGCGGCCGCCTCGTAGGTGGCCATACCGAGGACCCGGGTCAGCTCGGCGGGACCGGCCAGATGCGAGGTCTGCGCCAGGAACAGGCCGATATCGAGCAGATCGGCATTGCCGTACGGGGTGAAGGCGTTGCGGATGTTGTTGGAGGAGTAAGCGGTCCGTACCCCGGCCGCCCACAACTCCCGCACGGGTGCGATACCGCGGCGGATATTCGCGGTGTCACCGCGTCCGCCCAGGAACATATCGGTGGCCGGCAGCGGGACCACGGCCACGCCCGCGTCGGCGAGCCGGTAGAGCACGCGCTGCCGATCCGCGGGCGGACGGGCGGCCAGGGAAGTGGCGTGACCGATGGTGACCCGGCCCGCCATCCCGGTCCGATCGGTGACCTCGGCGATGTAATCGGCCAGGGCGAAGCGGGGGTCGGCGGTGTCGTCGGCGAAATCGGCGTGCAGGTCGACCGGGACCCCGAACTCGGCGGCGAGGTCGAAGACGAGATCGATATGGCGCCGGCACTCGGCGACCGAATCCTCGTTGTAGGTACAGCCGCCGATCACATCGGCGCCGTCGCGCAATCCTTCGCGCAGCAGGTCGAGGGTGCCGGGCGCGCGGAAGATCCCCTCCTGCGGAAAGGCCACGATCTGCAGGTCGATCCGGCCGCGGAATTCCTCCCGCAGGTCCAGCAGGGTGTGCACACCCAGCAGTCCGACGATGGGGTCGACATCCGGGTGCGCCCGGACGGCGGTGGTGCCGTGGATGATCGCCTGTTCGAGGACGCGGCGGGCGCGATCGGCGACCGAGGCCGGGGTGAACTCTCGTTTCAGGTCCGCGGTGATCGCTATCGCCCCGGCCAGGGTGCCGTCGGGGTTCGCGCGTTCGCCGTCGAGCAGCGCCTTGTCCAGGTGCACATGCGATTCGATGAGGCCCGGGATCACCACGCGGCCGGCGCAGTCGATCTCCTCGGTGGCGGTCGCCGGCAGTGCCGGGCCGATCGCGGTGATCACGCCGTCCGTGACCGCGATATCGACCGGGGCGGTCGCGTCGTCGATGCGCGCGGCGCGGAGCAGCAGATCCGTGTTGCCGAACGGCGCCGGGTTCGTCACGGGCACCTCCGGGTCCGAAAAGGTCACATCGGTTGTATACGACCCGGGTGTTTCCGGCGGGCCCGCGCAATGCTTCGGCGAGGTTACGAACCCGCGCCCGAAGGTGCCGGTCGGGTGTGCCGGAGCCGGTAGGCGGTGGTCGCGTGGGCGATGTGCTCGGTGACCAGACGCTGGGCTAGATCGGCGTCGCGGGCCTCGAGGGCGGCGCAGATCCGCTCGTGTTCGTCCCAGGAGTCGGTGGCGCGGCGGGGGAGTTCGACCGCGTACACCCAGGCGATCTTCCAGCCGAGCTGGGTGATCAGGCCGGCCAGCAGGCTGCTGCCCGACGCCTCGGCCAGCACCTCGTGGAAGCGGCTGTTGAGCCTGGTCAGATCGTCGAGACGGCCGGAGCGTACCGATTCCTGCCCCAGCGCGGTCAGCTCTTTGAGCCGGCCGAGCTGTTCGGGGGTGCACCGGTGCGCGGCCCGGCTCGCGCACAACGGTTCGAGCAGGGCGCGGATCTCGAGCAGGTCGGCCGCCTCGGCCTCGGTCAACTCGGCCACGAAGGTGCCGGCGTAGGGGCGTGAGTACGCGAAGCCCTCGGCCTCGAGCGTGCGCAATGCCTCCCGTACCGGCACCCGGGAGACCCCGTAGCTCTCGGCCAGTGTGTCCTCGGTCAGTCGCTGTCCCGGCGCGAAGACCCCGCGGATGATGTCGTCGCGAATGGCGCGGCACACCTGCTGTTTGGTCATCCGCGGGTTGGTGCTGTCCACATCGTCCTCGGCTCGGGGTGGGGTCGGCGGCGGTCGCATACGATCCACCGCCCGGTACTCCACCTGAATACCAGGAATGCTGGCGAATCGCCGGTGGGGCCCAGCGGAGCGGCGCGTTTCCGTGGTGAGCGGCAGCACACGGACGGCATTGCCCCGCTTTTTCGTATACGATCCGGACTCACTTGTGATCGGAAGGACACCATGGATCCCGTGTACGCGGTGCTACTGCTGGCGGCCGGTTTCGGCGCCGGGGTGTGCAACACCATCGCCGGCGGCGGCAGCCTGCTGTCGTTTCCCGCCCTGGTGGCCACCGGGCTGCCGCCGGTGACCGCGACAGTGACCAATGCCGTAGCGGTCTGGCCGGGTTATCTGGGCGGCGCGGCCGCGCTGCGTTCGCGGCTGGTCGAACACCGCAGCCTGCTGCCCCGGCTGATCGTCATCGGCACCGCCGGGGCGCTCGGCGGGGTGGTGGCGCTGCTCGCGGCACCGCCCGAGGTGTTCACCGCGCTGGTGCCGTATCTGATCCTGGCGGCGACCGCCCTGTTCGCCGCGCAACCGGTGATCTCCCGCAAGCTCGCCGAGAAGGGCGGCGATTCCCGGTTCACCCTCTTCGCCGGAGTCTTCCTCGGCGGGATGTACGGGGCGTACTTCAACGGCGGGATGGGGATCGTGCTGCTCACCGCGCTCGCGCTCGGGATCGACGCCTCGATCACTCTGCTCAACGGCCTGAAGAGTGTGCTCACCCTGGCCGTCTCCACGACCGCCACCGTCGCGGTGGCTCTCTTCGGTCCGGTCGACTGGTGGTCGGTCCTGATCCTGGCCCCGGCCTGCCTGCTCGGCGGCGTCGTGGGCGGCAAGATCTCCGACCGGTTGCGTCCCGGCGCGTTCCGGGCCCTGGTGATCGTCTTCGGTGCCGGTGCGGGCATCGCGATGTTGTTCGCGTGAATCTGCGGAAAGAAGGAATCATGACCGATCTGTTGTTGCGCGACGGGCGCCCGTGGTTACCCGGGCAACCGCTGGAAACCGCCGATATCTTGATCCGGGCCGGGCGGATCGAGCAGATCGGCCCGGGTCCGGCGGCCGCCGGCGCCGAAACCCTCGAGCTGGACGGCGCGCTGGTTCTGCCCGGATTCGTCGACACCCACTGCCATTTGGACAAGACCCTGTGGAGTGGGCCCTGGGTGCCCAATACCGGTGGCCGTTCGCTGGCCGGGCGGATCGCCAATGGGGAGAACCGGCGTGCCGAACTCGGTATCCCCAGCGCCGACTATTCCGCGAACCTGCTCGCGACCATGATCGCCGGGGGAACGGCGCATGTGCGCAGCCATATCGATATCGACCCCTCGGTGGGGCTGGCGGGGGTGGAGGCGGTGCGGACCGCCGCCGCCCGGCATCGCGACCGGGTGGACGTCGAGTTGGTCGCCTTCCCGCAGGGCGGGCTGATCCGCCGGCCCGGTACCGCCGAACTGCTGGACGAGGCCCTGGCCGGGGGTGTCGAAGTGGTGGGCGGTATCGATCCCGCCGGTTACGACGGCGACCCGGCCGGGCAGCTGGATATCGTCTTCGGCCTGGCCGAACGCCACGGCGCGAAGATCGATATCCATCTGCACGACAGCGGCACTCTCGGTGCCTGGGAATTCGAGCTGATCATCGAGCGCACCAAGGCCACCGGTCTGGGCGGGCGGGTCACCATCAGTCACGCGTACGCGATGGGGGCGCTGCCCGCCGATGAACAGCGGCGGATCGCCGACCGGCTGGCCGAAGCGGGCGTGGCCATGGTGACCTGCGCGGTCGGCGACGCGCCGGTGGTGCCGCTGCGCGTGATGCACGCCGCCGGTGCGACTCTGGGCCTCGGTAACGACGGTATCCGGGATCTGTGGACCCCCTACGGTGACGGCGATATGTTGCGCCGGATCAGCACGGTGGCGTTCCGGGACCGGCTGCTCTCCGACGCGGAGATCGAATTGGCCCTCGCCGCCGGAACTCTCGGTGGTGCGCGGGTGCTCGGTCTGCCCGATCACGGTCTCCGGGTGGGGGCGCGGGCCGATCTACTCACGGTCGAGGCCGCGACACCGGCGGCGGCCGTGGTGGGTGTCCCGGTGCGGAAACTGGTTCTCAAGGGCGGTCGGGTGGTGGCCCGGGACGGGCAATTAGTGTCGTGATCGTATACGAATCTGGGGTGTAATCCGGCGGACCGCGATCGGCAACGAGCAGCCGATAGAACTGTTCCATGAGCACAAAGGCTATCCCGGTGCCGACCCGTCCGCGGGAGGCAACGTATACGACCGAGCCGGATCCGGCGCTCGCTTTCCGGAATGTGTCGATGGTCTTCGAGAACGGCACCGCCGCCCTGCGCGATATCGATATCGCGGTCCGTCCAGGCGAATTCGTCTCTCTCGTCGGGCCCTCCGGTTGCGGAAAGTCGACGCTGCTGCGGCTGGCGGCCGGTTTCGAGGAAGCCAGTTCCGGTGCCGTCACAGTCGCGACCGAACACCTCGGCTACGTCTTCCAGGAAGCGACCCTGCTGCCGTGGCGCACCGTACTGCGCAATGTGGAGCTCCCCGCGGAACTCGCCGGGGTGGACCGGGCGCAGCGCCGCGCGGCGGCACTGGACGCCATCGAGCGAGTCGGGCTGGGCGGTTTCGAGAAACACAAACCCGCCCAGCTCTCCGGCGGTATGCGGATGCGGGCCTCCATCGCCCGCGCGCTCACGCTGCGACCGGAAGTGTTCCTGTTCGACGAACCGTTCGGCGCGCTCGACGAGATCACACGTCAGCGGCTGAACGAGGAAGTCGGCAGCCTCTTCCGGCGCGACGCCTTCGCAGGCGTATTCGTCACCCATGCGGTCCCGGAGGCAGTGTTCATGTCGACCCGGGTCGTCGTGCTCACCGGCCGGCCGGGCCGGGTGGCGGCGGATATCCCGGTACCCCTGGACTTTCCGCGGGAACCGGGACTGCGCTACACCCCGGAGTTCGCCGAGATCGCCGGCGCGGTCTCGGCCGCACTGCACGCCGCCGAACAGGAGGTCGCGGCATGACCACGGTCGCGGCGGATACCGCCACTCCCGTCGCCACCCAGGACAGTCCCGGCCGGGCCGCGCGGACACCGCGTCGCCGGGCGGCACCCGTGCGGATAATCGCGCCCGTCGTGGTGTTCGTGCTCGTGCTGGGGATCTGGTACTTCGCGAGTCATCATCTGATCGCGGCGGAGTCGCGATTCCTGTTGCCCGGACCGGATCAGGTGGTCGGCGAAGGACTGCTCGATTCGGCGGTGCGGTCGGAAATCCTGTCCGCGCTGGGATCCACGGTGCTGGTCGCGGCGAGCGGCCTGGTGATCGCCATGGTGCTGGGCGTGGGCTTCGCGGTGGTGATGAGCCAGGCGCGCTGGGCCGAGTACTCGCTGTATCCGTACGCGGTGATCCTGCAGACCATTCCGAT
>JABFXT010000689.1 GCA_013361595.1 Nocardia sp.
GCAAAGGTGCTGCCGCTGGTGCGGGAACTGGAGGCCGCGCGCCGACCCGCCGCGGTGGCGGGGCGATGACCGCAGTCGGGGCCGCCCGCATCACCTCGGCGGAACAGGCCCGCACGGTCGCCGCGGCGCTCGCGACCGAATTCGCGGTGGACGCTGCCCAGCGCGACCGGGAGCGCGCGCTGCCCTTCGCCGAGGTGCGCAAACTCGCGGCCAGTGGTCTGCTCGCCGTCACGGTGCCCGCGAGCCACGGTGGGGCCGAGCTGCCGCCCAGCGCGGTCGCCGAGGTGGTGCGGCTGCTCGCGATAGCCGATCCCAATATCGCGCAGATCCCGCACAGCCATTTCGTCTACGTGAATCTGCTGAAGCTGGCCGGTTCGGCCGAACAGCACCACCGCTACCTGACCGCCGTACTGGACGGTGCCCAGATCGCGAACGCGCAATCCGAACGCGGCGGTGCGACGGTGGCCGATATCGCCACCACGGTGCGGCCGCTCGCCGAGGGGCAGCGGTTCCGGATCGACGGGGTGAAGTACTACTGCACCGGTTCCCTGTTCGCCGACTTCCTGGCTGTGCTGACCAGGCTGGACGACCCGGCCGGCGTGTCCGGACTACCGTCCGGCCAGTACGTCGTCTTCCTTCCGTCCGATACCCCCGGGGTCCGGATCGTGGACGACTGGAACGGGTTCGGTCAGCGCACCACCGGCAGCGGGACCGTGTCGTTCGACAATGTCGTGGTCGAACGCGATCAACTCCTCGCCCGCACTGGCGCGGTGGACGAACCCACCGCCTACGGCGCCTCCGCCCAGCTGCTGCACGCGGCGATCGACGCCGGGATCGCCCGCGGGGCACTCACCGCCGCCGCCGGATTCGCCCGCGACCGCAGCCGGCCGTGGTTCGAGGCCAAAGTGGACCGGGCCGTGGACGATCCGCTGCTCATCCAGCGGTTCGGTGAACTGGCCGTGGCCGTTTCCGCGGCCGAGGCGACACTGGCCGTGGCCGGTGCCGCGGTCGATGCCGCGCTCGGTGTCCCGGAACGGGTGGCCGACGCCTCGATCGCGGTAGCGACGGCCAAGGTCCTGGCGGATCGGGCCGCCACCGAGGTCTCCAGCGCGCTGTTCGAAACCGGCGGGACGCGCAGTGCCGCCGACGATCTCAATCTGCATCATTTCTGGCGCAATGCCCGGACCCACACCCTGCACGACCCGGTCCGGTGGAAGTACCAGCACATCGGCCGGACTCTGCTGCACGGCAGTCCGCCGCCGTTGCACGGGGTGATCTGACCCGGACGCCCCGCCCGGTGAGAAGTGCTCCCTCGCCGGGTGGTCCGCCGGTGGCCGAAAGTGGGTCGGCCACCGGCGAGCGTCCGGTCGGGTGGGGAGCGGCGGCGGTGCACCGCGATCGGCGGGCTGTGCCGATCGGTCAGCGGGACGCCGTCGCACCCTCCGGATGTACGGGATGCTTCCCCTCGGCGAACTCCTCGACGATCTTCGCGCAGAAAGCGGGCAGATCGCGGGGATTGCGGCTGGACACCAGGCCGTGGTCGTTCACCACTTCCTCGTCGACGACGGTGCCGCCCGCATTGCGGATATCGGTGCGCACACTCGGGTAGGAGGTCAGGGTGCGGCCGCGCACCACATCGGCCTCCACCAGGGTCCACGGGCCGTGGCAGATCACCCCCACCGGTTTACCGGTGGCGAAGAAATCCCGGACGAAGGCCACCGCCGTTTCGTCCTGGCGCAGTTTGTCCGGGTTCGTGGTGCCGCCCGGTAACAACAGCGCGTCGAAGTCGTCGGGACCGCACTCCCCGACGACCCGGTCCACTGGGAAGGTGTCACCCTTCTCCACATCATGGTTCATGGCCTGGATACGACCCGGTCGTAGCGAGATCAGCGCGGTACTCGCACCCGCGTCCTCGACGGCCGCCCGGGGCTGGACCAGCTCCACCTGCTCCACGCCGTCGGTCGCGAGAACGGCGATTCGCCGTCCGGTCAGGTTGTGCTGCTGCGCCATATCGAACTCCTTCCGTCGCGGATTCCGGTCCGTTCCGCGCCATACCCGGGCTCGTGCGGGTGAAACGCGTCGGCGCGGGCGGCGAGTGGTATCCCGCACAGCCGGGCCGGTCGCTGATTCGACCGCGGACGCGCGGGTAGTCGACCCCTGTCCGGCGAACGAGAAGAAAGGCATTCGACGATGAACGTCCCCATCAAGAGCACCCTCGACCCGGAACAGCAACACATCACCGGCGAGGCGCTGCGTGCCACGGTCATCGACCTCATCGATCTGTCGTTGATCGCCAAACAGGCCCACTGGAACGTGCTCGGCCGTAATTTCCGCTCCGTCCACCTGGCACTGGACGAGCTGGTGACCGCGGCCC
>JABFXT010000386.1 GCA_013361595.1 Nocardia sp.
CCGCCGCGGGGCCCGCGGATCGCGCCGTTCCGCGGCCCGGGCTCCACTGAGCAGGACTCGTACGGCGAACGCCCGGCGACCTCCGCGACCACGGTGACCGAGTACATCGGCCCCCTCCACACCCCCGCGACCGGCGCGCAACGGAACTCAGCGGCCCGCGCGGATGATCGCCTCGATATTTCGTTCGGCGATGGCGGTGATGGTCAGCGACGGATTGACGGTTCCGGTGCTACCCGGGATGGCCGCACCGTCCATCACGTACAGACCCGGATGCCCGTGCACCCGGCCGTAGGAATCGGTCGCCCTACCCAGTACCGCACCGCCGAGCGGATGGGCGGTGAACTCCGCGTTGGCGTCGTATCCGAGCACGCTGTACTCCCCCATCGCGCCGGCCCGGTCCGCGATCCGCCGGTCCACCGCCCGGGCCGCCGCGATCACCTCGTCCTGTGCCCGGCGCGGCCAGGACAACCCGACACCGCCCGAGGCGGGGTCGTAGCCGAACCGCGCCCGGGTCGGATCGAGGACCATCGCCAGCGAGGCCAGCGCGCCCGTTTCGAAGGGGATCCCGGGGATGTACCAATTCTCGAGGCACAGCGCCGTTCCGGTGTCGTCGAAGATCCGGCTGGCACTCGGCACACCCTGTCCGTTGCCGGCGACCGAACTGGACCCGCGCGCGAGCACCACGTCGCCGTTGGTGCCCCAGCCGTCACCCACATGTTCGTTCAGCTCCGGCAGCGTGCCGGTTTCCCGGGCCCGGACCAGGAGTTCGGAGGTACCGACCGAACCGGCACCGAGGAACAGCTTGTCGCAGGTGAGGGTGCGTTTCCCGCGTACCGCACCGGTCGGGTCCAACTGGGTCACGGTGACCACGAAACGGCCGCCGGCTTCCTGGGCGATCGTGTCGACGCGATGGCCGGGGTAGATCTTCGCCTTCCCGGTGGCCTCGGCGTTCTTCAAATAGTTCTGGTTGAGGTCGAACTTGGCGCCGTTGGAGTTGCCGAGGTTGCTCCGCCCGGCCGTCGCCGAGGCCCGGGTCGCGCCGGACAGCTCGCCGCGCAGCACATCCCAGGTGAAGATCGAGTCGTTGGGAACAGGCCGGTAGCCGGCCTTGCGTACCTGGTCGTCCCAGGCACGCGAATGAGTGAACGGCGCCGAGTGGTAGATATCGCCGGGCATCGGGTCCAGCCGCAGCGCGGCACGCACCCGCGGGTAGTACACGCGCTCCAGTTCGCCGTAGTCGACGACTCCGCCGAAGACATGGTCGAAGAACCGGCGTTCGGGAGCGATCATGGCACCGGTGAAGACCACCGAGCCGCCGCCGACCGCGGCTCCGCGCCAGACGTCGATCCCCTGGAACCGGGTGCAGTCCAGCACACCGCCGAAATCGGCGAACTGCATCGGCACCTTGGTCACGCCGGTGAAGCTGGTGGAATGCCAGAAACCGCGGCCGTCCGGCAGGTCGTCACCGGTGAAGATCTCCCGCCACGGATCGTTGGGCCAGCGGGAACCGCGCTCGAGCACCGTGGTGGCGATCCCGGCCTCGGCCAGGCGTAACGCACTGACCGCCGCCCCGAACCCGGAACCGATGACGATGGCCTCGGTGTGCTCCGGCGCGGCCGCCGACGGTACGAAGATCTCCGGAACCCACTGAGCGAACAGTTCGTGCCAGATCGGTTCCGCCGCGGCCCGCGGCAGAGCTACCTCCGATCTCGGGACTGCCGACCCCATCGCACCGATAAGAGCAGCCGCCCCCGCGGCCTTGAAAAGGGCACGCCTATCCACCCAGAACACCTCTCCGGTAACGCAACAGCGCACGGATGGTACCGGGAAAACGGCGGGCGTGAACAGTCCTGGCGGGGAAGCCGATTCACTGTCGAGCGGCCGCCGGGTGTGGTAGGTGCGGCCCGTTCGCGGTCCGCGCACAGCCGGAGCAGCGGCGCGGGCGGTCCTAGCCGAAGACCAGGCGGAGCACCGCGAGAGTGCCGACGACCACGATCACCGCGCGCAATACATTGGGCGGCAGCCGCCGGCCGACCTTGGCTCCCAGCTGTCCCCCGATGATCGCTCCGGCCGCGATGAGGGCCACCACCAGCCAATCCACCTCGGCAACCACGATGAAGATCGCGGCCGACAATCCGTTGGTGAGCAGCGCGAGCACATTCTTCACCGCGTTGAGGCGCTGGATGTCCTCGTGGACGAAAACGCCCAGCAGCGCCAGCAACAGCACCCCCTGGGCCGCACCGAAGTAACCCCCGTAGATACCGGTGCCGAAAATAGCGGCCAGCAGGATCGGGCCGCCGTGGGCGGGGACATTGTCGGATTCGCTCTGCGGCTGCCGTACCCACTCCGACAGCGGCGGCTGCACCACCACCAG
>JABFXT010000673.1 GCA_013361595.1 Nocardia sp.
GGCGACGGTTCCGGGGTTGTCGTGGTGGTGACCGGTCGGTGATCGCGTCCGCCGGAAGTCGGGGGCGTCCAGGGTGGGTAGGGGCGTCGTGGCATCATCTGATGCGTCGAAAGATCGTTGTAGAAACCCTCTACCCGTAAACTCGGTACTCGTAAAGGAGTTCCCTGATGGCACCGTCCACTTCTCGTCGGCCGTCTTGGCGGATCGTGACGCCGGTGCTGGCTGTCGCGGCTTTCGGCCTCGTTGCCTGCACGAACAGTCAGGAGTCCAGCGATGTGGCGGGAACGACTCCGCCGGTGTGGACGTCCTCTCCGGCACCCGCCGGTGCGGGTGAGCACGGCGAGGAGCAGGAGACCCCGGCCGGTTCGGGTACCGAGGTGGAGTTGAAGTCGCCGAGCGGTGCGAAGATCGGTACCGCGAATATCGCCCAGGACGGCAACCATCTGCGGATCACCGTGGATGCGTCCGGTCTCACTCCGGGCTTCCACGGTCTGCATATCCATCAGGACGGCAAATGCGAGCCGAATTCGGCGCCGCCCGCCGGTGGTGCGCCCGGTGATTTCCTCTCCGCGGGTGGGCATCTGCAGGTCGGCGGTGCCACCGGTCATCCGGCCAGCGGCGATCTGACTTCGCTGCAGGTGCGTAAGGACGGTCACGGCTATCTGGTGACCACCACCGACACGGTCACTTTGAGCGATATCCAGGGCAAGGCCTTGATCGTGCACGCCGGTGCCGATAATTTCGCCAATATCCCGGAGCGGTACACCCGTGAGGGTGGTGCGGGCCCGGATCAGCAGACGATGAGCACCGGTGACGCGGGCGGCCGTGTCGCCTGCGGCGTGATCGGTTAGCGACGCACGACGGAGGGGCGTTATGGGTGGGGCGCGGATCGATCCGGTGCCGTTCCGTGGGTCGCCCCGGCCGACTATCGGTATCGAGTGGGAGATCGCGCTCGTCGACAAGACGAGTCGTGATCTTTCCAATACCGCGGCAGCTGTTTTCGATGCGGTGGGTGAGTTGCGTGCGCACGACGGCACGCCGCAGGTGACCAAGGAACTGCTCCGCAATACCGTGGAGTTGGTCACCGGGGTGCACGAAACCGTCGGGGCGGCTGTTGCGGATCTGTCGGGCACCATGGATACGGTGCGGCGGGCCGCGGACCGGCTCGGTGTGGACCTGTTCTGCGCGGGTACGCATCCGTTCGCGCAATGGTCCACCCAGCAGCTGACCCGTTCCGAGCACTATGACGAACTGATCGAGCGCACCCAGTGGTGGGGGCGGCAGATGCTGATCTGGGGCGTCCATGTGCATGTGGGGGTTTCGCACCGGGACAAGGTCTTTCCGATTCTCAATGCCCTGTTGCTGTCGTATCCGCATCTGTTGGCGCTGTCGGCGTCCTCGCCGATGTGGTCGGGTTCGGATACCGGGTACGCGAGCAATCGCGCGCTGATGTTCCAGCAGTTGCCCACGGCGGGTTTGCCTTTCCAGTTCGAGAACTGGGGGGAGTTCGAGCGGTATGTGCACGACCAGATGAAAACCGGTGTGTTCGAACAGCTGGGCGGTATGCACTGGGATATCCGGCCGGCGCCGAAATGGGGAACCATCGAGGTGCGGATCTGCGACGGTATCTCCAATCGGGCGGAGCTGGCCGCGCTGGCGGCGTTCATCCACTGCTTGATCGTGTATCTGGACGAGAAGGTGGAGCGTGGGGAGATATTGCCCACTCTGCCGCCCTGGCATGTGCAGGAGAACAAATGGCGGGCTGCCCGTTACGGGCTCGACGCCATCGTGATCGTGGGTGATGACAACCGGGAGCGTCTGGTCACCGAAGATCTCGACGAATGGCTGAACCGACTGGAGCCGACCGCGCGGCGGCTCGACTGTGTGGCCGAGCTGGCCGCGGTGGCCGATATTCCGCGGCGTGGGGCCAATTATCAGCGGCAGCGGCAGGTCGCCGCGGCGTCGCAGGGGGATCTGGTGGCGGTGGTGGACGCGCTGGTCCGCGAGCTCGACAGCTGACCCTTCCGGTCCGCTGCTGTTCAGCAGCCCGGTGACCTGCCGTTCACGTGCCGTTTACGATAGTCGGGTGCTAGTCGAAAACCCGAATACGGTGGTCGCGCCGGTGGCGCGTGGATCGGTGCCGCGACGGGGGATTCGGGTCGCCGCTCTCGCCGCGGTGCCGGTGTTGTTGCTGGTATTGCAGGGTGTGGCGGTATGGCGGGGCTTCGAGGGTCCGCTGACGAGCCTGGCCCACGATTATGTCGGTACCCCCAAATCCATGACCGTGCCCTGGGCCGGCCTGGTTCTGGCGCTGGTCGGTATTTCCGCCCGGCGCCGCGTTGTCGCGCTCGGGGCGGCGATTGTGATCGATCTCGCCGCTGCGGGGGTCCGGCTGTTGCTGGGCGGACCGTTCACGGTGGGTAACGGTCCCGTCCTGGTGCTCACGGCGTTGGCGCTGGTGGCCTGGTTGCGTTGGACGGGAACCGAACGCCGCGACGCGCTGCACGCCGCGGCGCTGGGCGCCCTGCTGGTTCTGGCGACCAAGGTCGGCGATGTCTGGTTGCACATCACCGTGCAGGTGCGGCCGCGGGTACTGGACCAGTACGTGATGCTCGCCGATCACGCGCTCGGCGATCCGGCCTGGGTGATGGGCCGGGTACTGGAGACGCTGGGCCCGATACCCGATGCCGTACTGCACTGGGTGTACATCGAACTGCCCGCGGCGGCCATCCTGGTGGCGGTCTGGCAGTTGCGGTCGGTGGTGTCCGGTGGGCGGTGGCCGAACCACTACCTGGTGCGCACTTTCCTGGTGCTGGGCCTGGTGGGGCCGCTGGTGTACATCCTGTTCCCGGTGGTCGGGCCGATGTTCGCCTATGGGGTGGACGGGGGCGGTTTCCAGCTGGGCAACTTCTGGCCCAATGTGGTGCCGCCGCTGGACCGCGCACCGGAATCGATGGCCTTCGACTCGTTCTCGCCGCGCAACTGTATGCCGTCCATGCACACCGCGTGGGCGCTGGCGTTGTTCTTGCACACCCGCCGCAACGCCGACGGTTCGCTCGCGCCCACCTGGTTGCGCTGGGGCGGAATGTTCTGGCTGCTGTGCACACTGGCCGCGACCCTGGGGTTCGGCTACCACTACGGGGTCGACCTGGTCGCCGGTGCGGTGCTCTGCCTGACCGTGGAATCGGCGCTGCGGGAACTGGACCGCGGCTGGGGCTGGTTCCGGATCCGCCTGGTCGCCGGCGGTGTGGTGGTACTGGTGACGCTGCTGCTCGGCTACCGGTACCTCGCCGTGCACATGGCCGACTATCCGGTGGTCGCCGGGTCGATCGTCTCGGCACTGCTGGCCGCGATGGCCGCGGGTTTCCACGCCACCTGGTTCGCCCGGCGCCGCGCCGACCGACCGGCGGCACCCGAGGTCATGTTGCCCGCCGATTCGGCGGATGCGGTGACCGCCACCGCGGACCCGCTGGATGCGCCGGCGGTCGTGCCGGAGGAGGTCACGGCCGAGGTCGATCCAGTTCGTCCTCGAGTTCGTTGACGACCAGTAGATCCTTGCGGTGCAACTGCTCCCGGTAGGCGGTGCGGCCGATCAGATGGGCGATCACCGGCGCGGTGAGCAGGGTGAACAGCCCGACCATCACCAGCATCCAGACGTTCGGGTCGTCGTAGACCCGGATACAGGTACCGGCCAGCACCGAGATCAAGCCGATGACCTGGGGTTTGGTCGCGGAGTGCATCCGCAGCAGGGTGTCGGGAAAGCGGACGATCCCGATCGCGGCGGTCAGCGCCAGCAGAGCGCCCAGGATGATGAGGGTGCCGGAGATCCAATCGAATACCGTGCTCATCGGTCGTCCCGGACCCGGAAGCGGGTGACGGCGGCCGACCCGAGGAAGCCCACCAGCGAGAGCGCGACGATCGCGGGTACCACGCTGGTATCCCGGCTGTAGGCCGCCCATACCGCGAGGCCGCAGATGGCCATCGCGATGATGGAGTCGATCCCGACCACGCGGTCGAGGGTATCGGGGCCCGCGAGGATGCGATATGCGGTGATCAACGCGGCCGCACTCAGCAGGACCGCGGCCACCACGGCCACGACGATCACTGGGACACCTCCTGACCGGTCTGCGGTGGGAGCGGGGTGGCGCGCCGTTGGAAGGCATCGATGAGCAGGCCCTCCACTACCCGGATGGTCCGGTAGAACTTCGCCACCGCCTCCTCACTGCCGACGTCGATGACATGTACATAGACCACACATTGTTCGCGGTCGAGTTCCAGCACCATGGTGCCCGGGATCAGGTTCAGCAGGTTGGTGCACAGCACCAGGACCAGGTCCGAGCGGAAGGCGAACTGGACCTTCAGCACCCCGGAGACCGGAGGCGGCCCGGGCCGCAGGGCGAACCAGGCCAGCTGAAGACTGGATTCGAGCCCGTAGTAGACGCTGACCGCCATCAGCTTCAGCAGCGGTAGCAGCCGCAACTGTCCGCGGACCGGGATCCGGGGCAAGGGCAGGGTCACCATGATGATCGCGCCGACCGCGAGCCCGGCGGCTATGTTCGCGATGCTCACCCGGCCCCACAGCGCCACCCACACCACGGTCAACCAGATCAGGATGCCGACCCGCAGCACATTGTCGCGGGTCACCAGGCCACGGAGCGCGGTCATTTCGTCCCCCCGCCCAGCACCGCGCCGATATAGGTCGCGCGGTCCTGTAGTTCGGCCGCGGCGCGGTCGGCGATGCCCAGTATCGGACCCGCCCAGACGGTGAGTGCCAGCCCGACCGCGACCAGCGCGGCGGTCGGTAGCACCATCATCGCCGGTAAGCGGCCCGGATCGGTGCGTTCGTCGTAGAGGATGTCGGTGTTGTCCTCCACCAGCGAGGGCAGGGTCGCCGCGACCAGATGCCCGTCCGGTGCCTGCTCCCGCGGCCGCCAGAAGGCCTTGCTCCACACCCGCGCCATCACGTACAGCGTGAGCAGGCTGGTGACCACCGACCCGGCCACCAGGATCCAGGCCAGCGAACTACCGTCCTGCGCGCCGGCCTGCAGCAGCGCGACCTTGCCGATGAAACCGGAGAACGGCGGTATCCCGCCGAGATTGAGCGCGGGGATCAGGAACAACCCGGCCAGTATCGGGCTGGCCGCGGCCAGCCCGCCGACCCGGCGCAACGAGGTCGAACCCGCCTGTCGTTCGATCAGACCGGCCACCAGGAACAGCGCGGTCTGCACGAGGATGTGGTGCGCGATGTAGTACACCGTGCCGGCCAGGCCGATCGTATTGGCGATCCCCACCCCGAACATCATGTATCCGATATGGCTGACCAGAGTGAACGACAGCAGTCGCCGGATATCGTTCTGCGCGATGGCGCCGAATATACCGATCAGCATGGTCAGCAGCCCGGTGATCAGCAGCAGGTTGTCGAAGCCGCCGTCGGGGAACATCAGCGTCTGGGTACGCACTATCGCGTACACGCCGACCTTGGTGAGCAGGCCCGCGAAGACGGCGGTGACCGGTGCCGGCGCGGTGGGATAGGAATCGGGCAGCCAGTTCGACAGCGGGAAGACCGCGGCCTTGATCCCGAACGCGACCAGCAGCACCGCGTACACGGCCTGGCGGATGCCGTCGGGAATCGCTTCCATCCGCAGGGACAGTTGCGCGAAGTTCAGGGTGCCGGTGGCGCCGTAGACGACGGCGGTGCCGATCAGGAAGATCAGCGACGACAGCATCGACACCATCACATACGACACCCCGGCCCGGATACGCTGCGCGGTCGCGCCGAGGGTGAGCAGGACGAACGAGGCGACCAGCAGGATCTCGAAGCCGACGAACAGGTTGAACAGGTCACCGGCGAGGAACGCCATCGCCACACCAGCGCTGAGGATCAGGTAGGTGGGCCAGAAAATGGAGGTGGGCTGTTTGGCCTGGGCATCGGCGATGTTCTGGCCGGCGCCGTAGAGCGCGACCGCGAGCAGCACGATCGCCGAGACCAGCAGCATGGCGGCGGAGAGCCGGTCCACCACGATGGTGATACCGATCGGGGTTTCCCAGCCGCCGACCTGGACCGCGACCGTCCCGTCGCGGTCGGCGAGATAGAGCAGCACACCGCAGACCGCGACGGCGCCGCTGAGCGCGACGGTCGCGAGAACACGCTGCACCCGCGGGCTGCGACCGACGACGAGGGTCACCGCGGCGGCGAGCAGTGGAATGAGCACCGGCAGCGGCGCGAAGGTGGCGAGCAGATCGTGCGAGAGGCTCATTCTTCGGGTTCCTCCGGCGGGCGCGCGGCGATCCCGACATCCTCCGGATCGTTCTCGACTTTTTCGCTCGTGGTCAGGATGTAGGAGCGATAGGCCAGCGCCAGGACGAACGCGGAGACACCCATGGTGATGACGATGGCGGTGAGTACCAGCGCCTGCGCCAGCGGATCGGCCATGATGTCGTGCTGGGAGTCGCCCGCGCCCTGGATCGGCGGCGCCCCGTCCGAACCGCCCATGGTGAGAATGAGCAGGTTGACCGCGTTGCTGAACAGCAGGATGCCGAGCAGCATCTTCGAGACGGTCCGCTCCAGCAGCAGATATACGCCGCAGGCCACCAGGACACCGACCACGATCAGCAGAGTGAGATTCGCGCTCATGACTGCACCAGCTCGTCGTCGAGGCGTGCGCCGAGACTGCGCAGTACGTCCAGGATGAGACCCACCACGATCAGGTAGACACCGAGATCGAAGAAGAGCGAGGTGACCAGTTTGATGTGGCCGAGCAGCGGTACCGAGGCCTCCACAATGGTCGAATACAGCGGCGGGTAGCCCAGCACCAGGGAGGCCGTGGCCGTTCCGGCGGCGAGGATCAGGCCGGCGCCGAGCAGATGACCGGCTTCGACCGGTAGCGCTTCACCGAGCTCGTACTGTCCGCCGGCGAGATAGCGCAGTACCAGCGCGAGTCCCGCGATGAGACCGCCCGCGAATCCACCGCCCGGGGCGTTGTGGCCGGAGAAGAAGAAGTACACCGACAGCACCATGATGGTGGGGAAGACCAGGCGGGTCGTGATCTGCAGGACCATCGACCGGTCGCGCCGGTCGACCAGCCGCCCGGCCGGCAGCCAGCTCACCTTGCCCGGGCTGTAGTTGGGGGCAACGGCGGCGCGTGGCGCGGCCCCGTACCGGCGGCTGCGGAACACCAGCGAGGCGACCCCGGTCGCGGCGACGACGAGTACCGATATCTCGCCGAGGGTGTCCCAGGCGCGGATATCCACCAGCAGGACATTGACCGCGTTCTTCCCGCCACCGAATTCGTAGGCCGCCGCCGGGATCCGTTGCCAGATCGGCGTGGAATTGCGGGCCGCGGCGGCGAAGGCCGCCAGGACCGGTACGGTGATCCCGGCCGCAACGGCGATGGCGGCCCGGCCGATCTGGAAACCGGTCTGCTGTTCCGGGCCGATCTCGGCCGGGAAGGCGCGCAGTACGAGGACGAAGACCACCAGTGTCAGTGTCTCCACCAGGAACTGGGTCAGGGCCAGATCGGGGGCGCCGTGCAGGGCGAAGATGACACCGCAGCCGTAGCCGGTGAGCCCGACGACCAGGACACTCGCCAGCCGGTTGCGCAGAACGGTCGCGCCCAGCGCCATGGCGATCATGATCGCACCGATCACCAGCTGCAGCGGGGAATCCCACAGCCGCAATTCGACCCCGGTCCGGGTCCCGACGGCCAGGACCACCGCGGGCAGGATGACCAGGGTGCCGAGGATGATCGCCTGGTTCAGGGGCAGGGAACCGCGCTGCACCGAAGTGGTCATCTTGAGCGACAGCCGGTCCATCGCCCGCAGGGCGGCGTCGTATCCGCGGTCGGCGTTGCCGAGCAGGGTGGCCGATTCGCCGAACCGGTCCTGTCCCGAGAACAGGGCGAGACCGCCGGCGATGATCACGACGGTGAGCAGTAGCGGCAGGGTCAGGCCGTGCCAGAGTTGCAGATGTTCGGTCAGCTCGCCCGGCAGGGTCGCCGCGTACGGGGCCAGCAGGCCGTCCATCCAGGGCGCGGCCAGGCCGGCGGCCAGCGAACCGGCGGCCAGCAGCACCGGCGCCGCCAGCAGTCCGGCGCCGGGTGCGTGCCAGCGGGGAACCGGTACACCGGGTTTGTCGGCGAAGGCGCCCCAGATGAACCGCGCGCTGTAGGCGACGGTGAGCATGGACCCGAGTACCAGTCCGACAGCGAGTACCAGTCGCACGACGGGGGGGAGCGGCGCGGCATCGAGTTCGGCGGCCAGGGCCGATTCCTTGGCCACGAAT
>JABFXT010000445.1 GCA_013361595.1 Nocardia sp.
GCCGCGGCGTACGCGGTGCCGTCCTACGACGACACCTACTACAGTCCGGAGGGCTTCGGCGCCACCACCGGTGCCGCCGTTCCGCTGGACGATTACGGATTCAGCGACTACCGGTAATCGGTAGACCGCAGCAACGTTCGGCCCTCGCACCCGTCGGTGCGAGGGCCGAACGCATATGCTCTACAGACGGAGTCCGCTGCTTCCGATCGTTGCTGGAAATTTTTGCTCTGGCGAAGGGCCAGAGGCCCGCACCGAGCAGCGCCGAAGAATGCGAGTCCCGATTGTATGGACGCATGGTCGAAGCCATGGGGGCTCTCACCAAGCGGCTCGCCGCTGATATCAACGATCTGGCGGCGGGCGACAGCAGCCAGGTTCGGAGGCTGACCAGCCGGCCGCTCGGTGAAGTCTTGCGATCGACAGCCGACGCCCAAACCGCGGGCGTTCGGTCCCTGGCCAAGGCCGCCGACGACATCGGGGGATCTGAAGAAGGCCGGGCCTCCCTGGAGATTCCGGCTTTCACCCGGCTGCCCGAACCGGAACAAGTTCGCCTGCACAGCGACAATTGGCGTAGTTATCTCGGCAGGAAAAAGTACAAGTGGGACGCCGAGCGGAGACACGACAACAACGTGTACAACACCCGTTACCTGCTTCGGCGAAGCGGGCTATCGGACGATCTGGCGCACCCCGCAGTTCCCGGCACGCCTGAATTCGACCGAATGTTAGCTGCCGCCGATTCCGATCTGTTCATCTATATCGTCCGCTCCGACGGGTCCCCGGTGATCGTTCCCGAGAGGATCGACAACAGCCGGCTCAACCACGACGGGTTGATTCTGCATGCCGATGACACCGTGACTGCCGCGGGTGAAGTTCGGATCACAGGCAATGCGGGGAATTATATTGTCCCCGACCTCAACAACAGATCCGGTGGTTTCGCGCCGGCCGCCGGTACCCTTTCGGGTTCCGCCCTTCCGGCGTTCGAACAATACGGGCTGTTCCCACAGCAGATCACGGTGCACAAGCCGGGCGAGTCGATTGTCTACCCCCGTGGCGGTTGAGCCTCCGCCGTCGGCCTCGAATTCGAAACTGCTTTCCGGGGCGGCGTTTTACTCGGTACCGGCCGCGCTCTCCACGCGCGCGCGTAACCGGGGATACCGCATCGCGATGTCTGTGGCGGCCTTCATGGTCTCGCGCAGGCGCGCTTCCGGATCACCGTCGGCCTGGGTGAGGCGTCGTTCTATCGAGATGTTCGCCGCCGCCCCGACCGTGTTGCCGACGACGAACATGAACACAGTGGCCGTGGCACGGACGGCGGCCTCGTTGGTGAAACCGGCGCTGTCGTGGATACCGAGTACATGGCCGTCGCCGCCGAATCGAGGCGCTTGCCCAGGCTGCGCATGTTCAGCCCGTCCAGCCCCTCTTCGTCGAGCAGGGCGATGGTAGCGGTGACGATCTGGGGCGGGTCAGGGTGTTTTTCGCGGCAGCGGTGCTCGCCGTGATCCGGCACTCCGGAATCGCGCAGTATCGATGTGGGCAGCTGCCGAGTTCCACGGTGAGCTGGTCGATTTCGACCTGCTATAGTCCTGGCCGAAGCCGGTGCAGCGGCCCCGTCCGCCGATCTGGCTCGGGAACTGGGGACCGTCCACCCACGAACGCATTGTGGACCACGCCGACGTTTGGCTGGCTCCGGTGGGAATTCCGCTCGACGACCTCGAACGAGGTGTTCGCGAACTCTGGGCGCGGGCCGAACGTCACGCTCGGGCGCCGGTGCCGGTGACCGCGACACTGTTCGAGCCACGACCCGGCGATCTGAAACGGCTGGCGGAGTTCGGAATCCATCGAACCCTGTTTGGCATCGTGCCTGTACTCCCGCACGACGCTGCTCTGCGAGCACTGGATCGGCTCACCGAGGTGGGGCCCGGGCCCGGTACGACCCGCTGACCCGGTTCGGTGTGCCCGGAGGTGGTTCTCGACGTACGGAGTTGAACCGAGCATTTCGATCACGTTGCGCCGATATGTCGTTCAGCCGAACTCCGGCGAATAACTTGGCAGCGCACTGTCTGCCGACGTCGTCGAACAGTCTCGGATCCGACGACCGCCGGAGGGTCATGTCCAGCCGAACGCCCCTGCCAACCAGCCGTGCTCGTGTACACCGTGCCCGGTGTGACGACGGCGACGAACACGTGCCGAACTCGCGCCGACGGCGGTGGGTCCGGCGACTGGCGTTTCTCGTGACCGCCCTGTTCGTTCTTCCCGCTGTGCTCGGAGCCACCGCACTGGCCGCGTCGGGGGACTACGAATCGGTCGCCAATTCCGGCTTTCCGGCCTTGAACTGGATGAATATCCGGGATTCCCGCGGCCTCGAGCTCACGCACTACCGGTTCGCCACCTCGGCGGGCAGTTTGTTCGAACCGCTGGAGACCGCGATCGCCGTCGTGCTCGGTCTGGAATTCGCCGGCTATATCGTCATCGTGACGAGTGCGATCTGGGTGATCGGCTACACGATGAGCTTCCACTGGCTCGACCCGTTCGGCCGGGCGCTGGCCGGCATCGCCAAGAGCCTGGACGCGCAGATCGGTATCCCGATGATGCTCATCGTCGCCACCTCCATCGGTGCGTTCATCGTCGCCTGGTTCGTCCTGCGCGGTTTCCACGCGCGGGCGGCGACCCAGATGGTCACGATGATCGGAGTCGCGGTGATCGGTCCCATCTTCATGGCCGAGCCCCTGGAGGATGTGCTGTCCTCGCACGGGTTGATGTCGCAGGGGCGCGATCTCGGAATCTCCGTCGCGGCCGGGCTCACCGGGCACACCTATGCCGACCCCGCCGGACTGGTGGCGACGATGCAGGAGAACCTGGCCGACAATTTCGCTCGGCAACCCGTGCAGGTGTGGAATTTCGGGCATGTGATCGATGATCGGGCGGCCTGCGCGGCGGGTTGGACGGCGGGGTTGCAGCAGGGCTCGGAGGCCTCGGTGGTGTCCGGGCTCCGTGGGTGCGGCGATATGGCGGCCTATCACGCGGCGATGAATCCGAGTATGGGCCAGGTCGGTTCGGGGCTTGTCATGCTGCTCTGCGCCGGGGTCCTGCTGGCCTTCGGGGCCTACCTCTCGGTGAAGATCATCTGGTCGGCCCTCGATTCCGTTTTCCACGGTTTCGCGGCGATCTTCGGTTTCGCGGCGGGCGGTTTCGTCTACGGTCCGACGCAGACCTTCCTGGTGCGCAATCTCGTGGACAGCTTCTACGGCGCTGTGGTGATGGCGGTCTACATCATCTATCTCGGGGTGTACGTACTGTTCCTGGACAACCTCTTCGACCAGGCGCAGGGCCAGGCCACCGTGGTGCTGATCCTCGGTGCCGTGGTGGAGATCGTCGGACTCCTGCAGTTCCGGCGGCTGGCCGCCGCCCTGCGCCAGGGCAACGAGTGGATCGTCAATCGGTTCGCGCTCGCCCTGCAGCAGGGACCGGGCGGCGGTGGCGCGGGTGGTGGCGGCGGCGGGGGGACGGCGCTCGGTATGGGGTCCAGTGGTCTCGGGAATTCCGGGGTTCCGGGACTCGGCCTGATCGCCGGTGCTGCCGCCCTCAGCACCCTGAACAACAACCCGGCTTCGGCCTGGTTGTTCAACCGGGTATCGCCGCTGGAACCGCACTCGATGAAACGACAGAGCGCGATGCTCGACCAGTGGGGTGTGTGGAACGCGCGATGGAACGGCGAGAAGGCCGGTGGCCCGGACGGGCTCGCCACCCACGCCTATCTCGATCGGCTACATCTCACGCACGCTGCCCGCGATGCGACCGCCGTCGCCCGGGCGGCCGGTCGCGGTGGGGTGAATACAGCGCGCGGCGCGGCTGCCGCGGTCGACGGGGTGCTGGTCGGGGGCGGTGCGTTCCTCGGTCAGGTGGCCGCGTCGCTGCGCGGCGCGGGATTCACCGACGAGGATATGATCCAGCGCGCCGTGGAGGCGCGGGGATACCTGTACAAACACGCGGGTGATGTGCCACTGACGGATAAGAATCTGGCCGAAGTCGTCGCGGCGTCCAACTATGCCTCGGCGATGAACACCCCCGCAGCCGACGCGGAGCTGGAGCGAGCTGTCCTGACCTATGCGTTCGGTAGGGAAGGGATCGAGTTGCGCGGTCCGGCGCGCCGGGTGGGCGAGGAGTATCTGACCGCGCCGAGCCGGGCGGGACTGAACCGGATCCAGAAAGTCGCGACCGGGGAGGAAACGGCAGAGTATTCCGCCGACGACGCGGCCCGGATACTGCGTTGGATCGGCGACGAACACGCGACCCGGGTTTCCGAGGCCATGACCGAATTCGTCACCGATCCGTCGAACGCGGAGAATCGCCGCCGCTACTTCGCCGCCCAGAACGCGGCCATCGACACCGATTACTGGGCCGCCGAGGCCACCCGCTCGCCGGCCTCCGCTCTGGCACCCGCTCGCTGAGCGGCGGGATGGCGGGTCCGGTCTCTCGGCATACCGGCGGTGACACCGATCGCTGCCGGGCTGCCATCGCGGCTCAGGCCCGGGTCGTGACCGGCTCGCTGTCGGCGGCGGCCTCGGTGGTTTCGTCGGCGGGGCGCGGTCGCGGCGTGCCGGTACGCGCGTGGGTCGCGTAGAGCGTGAGGCCGACGAAGGTCAGGCCGCCGATCAGATTGCCCACCACAGTAGGTATTTCGTTCCAGATCAGATAATCACCGATCGAGAAATCGCCGCCCAGCAGGAGTCCCGAGGGGAACAGGAACATATTGACGATCGAATGCTCGAAACCCATGTAGAAGAACAGCATGATCGGCATCCACATGGCGATCACCTTGCCCGATACCGAGGTCGACATCATCGCCGCGACCACGCCCGTGGAGACCATCCAATTGCACAGCACACCGCGGACGAAGAGGGTGAGCATCCCCGCAGCACCGTGGTCGGCGTAGCCGACTGTGCGTGATACGCCGATTTCGCCGAGACGTTGGCCGACTTCGTTGGGATCCATCGAGAAACCCATGGTCACGATGATCGCCATCATGATCGCGACGGTGAACGCGCCCAGGAAGTTCCCGGTGAAGACCAGACCCCAGTTGCGTAACAGGGCCCGCCAGGTGACCCCGGGCCGGCGGTCCAGCCAGGCCAGTGGAACAAGGGTGAACACGCCTGTGAGCAGGTCGAATCCGAGTAGGTAGAGCATGCAGAAGCCGACCGGGAACAATACCGCGCCGAGTAGCGCCTCACCGGTCTGCACCGTGACGGTGACCGCGAACGCCGCGGCGAGTGCCAGGATCGCCCCGGCCATATAGGCGCGGATCACCGTATCGCGGGTGGACATGAATGCCTTTGTTTCGCCGGCGTCGATCATTTCTCCGACGAAATCCGCTGGTTTGAGATAAGACATGACACGCCCTTCGGTTGTGGTCTTTCGTGCCGAAGTGTGCGGTGTCGAGATTTCCCACCGGTGTCGACCCGAGCGCAACCGTGTTACCGGGCCCTCGCCGGATTCCCTCCGGTGTACTGCCGGTGCTGCGCGACCTCGTGCAACAGTCACTGGCGTACGCGATTTCGCGAAAGTAAACATTGTGATACCGATTCGGTTCACTGCGCCCGGTGATGGGACGCTTTCGATGTTTCCCGATGCTAGGAGTCTCGTATGGAACCGATCATGAGCAAGCGCGCGGCCGCCGATCTCGTCGTCGCCGCTCGTATCCGGCAGGGGATCTCCTGGGCCGATATCGCCGAGGCGCTCGGTGCCCCGCTGGTGTGGACCACCGCCGCGTTGCTCGGACAGCATCCGATGACTCCGGAGCAGGCCGGTACGGTCTGCGGGCTCTTGGGGTTGGACGACGCGGTGGCCGAGAGCCTGGCGTTGCAGCCGGCCCGCGGTATCGATCCGGCCCTGATGAGCGACCCCACCATCTATCGCCTGGTGGAGGCGGTCTCGGTATACGGACCGGCCTTGAAGGAACTCATCCACGAGGAGTTCGGCGACGGAATCATGAGTGCCATCAACTTCAAGGTCGATTTCGCGCGTCGCTCCGACCCCGACGGGGATCGTGTGGTCATCACTCTCGACGGGAAGTTCCTCGACTACCGGTGGTGAGACGGGCCGTCGACCGGTCGTATCTCAGCCGTTGTGTGGCAGTTCGTCGGCCAGGCGCTGGAGGTATCCGGCGAGCCGGCGCCGGTCGGCCGGAGACCAGTCGTCGGTGAGCCGGTCGAATATCCGGCGTTGCCAATCGTGGGCGTCGGACAACAGCCGGTCGCCGGCCGGAGTGAGGTGTAATGCGGTGCGCCGCCGGTCGAGGTCGGATTCGCGGCGGGCCAGATAGCCGGCCGCGGTGGCGTCGCGGACCATCCGGCTGGCGCCGGAGTGGTCGAGACCGAGCTGATGGGCGACCGCGGTGATGGTGGCCTCGGCCGGTGCTTCGGCGGCCCCGGCCACCGCTTCCACCACCTGGACATACGCGGCATTGCGCAGTTCGGTGCCCTGCTCGCCGGAACCGCGCTGTATCCAGCGCCGGGACCAGAACCGAACAAGTCGGAACAGGGCGGGCCCGCCGTCTGCGGGAGTGGAGCGGCCGCTCATGTAGACCAATCTATCCTCTTCGGAAAATAGCGTGCTTTCCGCATGTATATTACATGTGTATCGCATGTGAATGATCGGAGAGGTGATGGCTGCCGAATCGGATGCGCCACGGCAGGAGCCGAGCATCGTGCTGAACCACACCATCGTGCCCGCGCATGATCGCGCGACGGGTGCGGCGTTCTTCGCCGGACTCCTGGGGCTGTCGGTGGGTGATCCGGCCGGCCCGTTCGTGCCGGTGCGAGTGAATCGTGAGCTGACCTTCGATTTCGACGACCGGGGCCGGGTCGAACCCGGTCACTACGGCTTTCTGGTGGACGATCCGACCTTCGATGCCGTGCTGCGATGGCTGGCGCGGCGGCCCGGGGTGGAGTTCGGTTCGGGCCCGGAGCGCGGCTGGGACCGGGATATCGACCGGCTGGACGGTGGTCGCTGCGTGTACGTCCGATCGCCGGAGGGGCACAGCTATGAGCTGTTCACGGTCGCCGGTTGACATCCGGCTCGCGCCGCCCGATACTGAACTAGATGGTTCAGTATGAGTTCTTGGACGCCTCCTTCGGAGCTCTCGCGGACCCCACTCGCCGGGGCATCCTCGAGCGGCTCGGCCGTGGTCCCGCCACCGTCAGCGAGCTGGCGGATGACTTCTCGATGACCCTCACCGGCATCAAGAAACACATCCGGCTGCTCGAGGACGCGGGCATGGTGATCACGGAGAAACGTGGACGGGTCCGGTACTGCCGGATCGGTCCCGATGTGTTCGAACGGGAGATGGCCTGGCTTCAGAGCTACCGGCAGATGCTGGAAGCGCGCATGGACCGTCTCGGCGAATTCCTGCAACGAACGGAGCACGCACAATGAGCACTGCCACCGAAGAAGCCGTTGTCACCCCGGCCGCGGATCGCGAAATCCGCATCGAACGGATTTTCTACGCCCCCCGCGAGCGGGTCTGGGACGCCTACACCCGGCTCGAACAGCTCACCCAGTGGTGGGGCCGCGGTAATCGGATCGATGTGGAACGCTGGGAGTTCCGGGTCGGCGGGCACTGGCGTTTCGTCGAACACGCCGACGGGCAGTCGCACGGGTTCGAGGGGCGTATCCGGGAGATAGTGCCGCAGGAGCGGATCGTGCAGTCCTTCGAATGGGACGGTATGCCCGCCCATGTCGCCATCGACGCGGCGACCTTCGAGGATCTCGGCGACGGGCGTACCCGGGTGGTCACCGTGAGTCAGTTCCACACTCCGGCGGAGCGGGACGGCATGCTGCAGTCGGGTATGGCGGACGGGCTCAACGCCAGCTACCGGGCGCTGGACGCGCTGCTGGGGAACTAGCCGTCGGTACCGCCGGACCGGGTCCCGAACGAGTCGGGACCCGGTCCGGCGAACGGGCGGGCCGATTGCCGCGCCCGGGAGCCGGCCGCGAAAGGCGGCCACGGTGGTGACACGGCCGGATCGTCCGGACCAGGTCCGGTCTCAGCGCTCGCTGTCCAACGCGCGCATCTGGGACTGCGCATACCGGCTACCCGCTACGCTCGCCGCCGGGACGGCGGATTCGACGGCGGCGATATCCGCGGCGGTGAGCGAGACGTCGAGTGCGTCGAGCGCCTCCGACCAGCGGGACCGGGTGCGCGCGCCGATCACCGGAACGATATCGCCGCCCCGGCTGAGCACCCAGGCGAT
>JABFXT010000680.1 GCA_013361595.1 Nocardia sp.
GAGATACCCGCGGCCCGCGGCGTTCTCGGCACGCAGGAATTCGCCCATCTCCGCAATACGGTCGGCGACCGGATCCAGTGCTTTCGCCCAGCCCGGATCGATGATTTCCACGAGTGGTTTCGTGCCCATGACCGCACAACCTATCGTGAGTGGTCCGGTTTCGCCGAGTCCGTCCCGGAGAACGCTTCCCAGCCCTGCGGACCGCTGTACCGCGCACCGTCCACGGTCACGCCGCTACCAGCATCGATACCGCCGACAACGGTCCATCCCGGTGGCGGCACCGAACCGGCCGGCCATACCCCGGCGAACACATGGTCCTCGCCCCCGGTCAGAATCCATTGCCGCGCATCGGCTTCCAGGAATCCGGCCAGTTCCTCCAGCGCGGGATCCCGCAGCGCCGCCGAGCGCACATCCACAGCCACCCCGGACGATTCCGCCAGATGGCCGAGATCGGCGAGCAGGCCGTCGGAGATATCGGTGAGTGCCACCGGCGGGTGCGCACCGGTCACGGCGTCACGGACGAGGTCGTAGGGCGGACGCGGGGCACGATGCGCGGCGACGGCGGTTTCCACGCCCGGACCGGTGCTCGGATGTCCAGCCGCCAGTACCGCGTATCCGGCCGCCGACCAGCCCGGACGCCCGGCGACGGCGAGAATTCCGCCCGGCCGTGCGCCGGACCGGGTCACCGAACTCTCGCCCAGCGGATCACCGAACGCGGTCACCGAGACGACCCACTGCGGACTGCGCACGATATCCCCACCGGCGATCGATCCGCCCGCCCGCGCCGCCTCCGCCCAGAGTCCGTCGGCGAACGCGGTCACGACCTCCACCGGGGTCCGGTCCGGTACACCCAGACCCACGACGTAACCGACCGGTTCGGCACCCATGGCATAGATATCGGCGGCATTCTGGGCGATCGCCTTGCGACCCACATCCACCGGCGCCGACCAGTCCCACCGGAAATGCCGGTCCTCGATCAACATATCGGTGCTCACCGCGTAGCGACCGCGTGCCGCCGTCAGCACCGCCGCGTCGTCGCCGGGGCCCAGTTGAACGGCGGGCCCCTGCTCCCGGCCCGCGTTGATCCGTGCGATCAGCGCGAACTCGCCCAGTTCGCGCACCGTCGGTCGTGTACCGATCGTGGGGCCTTCCTCACTCGCTGTTGCCGGCGGCGGCTCGGCCGCCGCCCCGGGGAGCCCGGATCGCGGCCCGCGTCCACGAACGGGACGGCCACCTGCGCTACCCCGGGCTCCGCGGATCCCCGATCCCACGCACCCGGCCGGTACTCCGGCGCTCCTCGCACGACGGTACCCTGTGCCCGGTGACCAGGCGCGGTGGCCGGACCCTCGCGTCCGCGGTATCACCGCACCGACGAAAGGACCGCCGAGGATGCCGGAGCCATCGCCCGACCAGGAGATCGACACCCGGGGCGAGGACACCGAGCACACCGGATACCCGCCCGCGCTGATCGCGACCGCGGTGGCACTGCCGATCGCCCTGCTGATCGGGGTGGTGGTCGCGGCCGTCATCGCGCTGCGAGCCCCGATCGAACGCGAAGCCCTGGCACTGGGCCCGGTACCGGCACCCGCGGCGGACAGTCCCGCCTGCTCCGCTCTGCTCCCCGCGCTTCCCGCCGACCTCGGCGACTACACCCGCGCCACCCTGGTCGAACCCGCACCCCCGGCGACGACGGCGTGGCAGTTGCCCGACGGCGGCGATCCGATCGTCTTGCGCTGCGGGCTCGACCGGCCGCTGGAATTCAACCGGGCGTCCGCGTTACAGGTGGTCAACGGTGTGCAATGGTTCGAAGTCCGCGACGATGCCGCCGCCACGGCCACCTGGTTCGCGGTGGATCGGGAAACCTATATCGCCCTCACGGTTCCGGACGGGTCCGGGCCGACTCCCCTGCAAGCGGTATCGGACGCCGTCACCGCGCAACTTCCGGCACAGCCGATCGATCCGGGCGAACTCCCGAACTGAGCCGGCCCGGCCCGAGGGCGCTCAGCGCAAACCGGTACCGCGCGCCAGCGCGGTTTCCACCAGCGCGGTCAGCAGTTCCCCGTAGCCGACGCCCGTTTCGCCCCACATCCGGGGATACATCGAGATCGGGGTGAAACCGGGCATGGTGTTGATCTCGTTGATAACCGGACCGTCCTCGGTCACGAAGAAGTCGACCCGGGCCAGGCCCTGGCAGTCCAGGGCACGGAACGCGCGCACGGCGATCGCCCGCACCTGGTCGGAGATATCGTCGTCGAGTTTGGCCGGTACGTCGAATTCGCAGACATCGTCGAGGTATTTGGTGTCGAAATCGTAGAAGGCGGGCCCGGGCTGCTCACCGGCCTCGGCGTCGGCCAGATCCTCGGGCATCTTGATCTCGGCGAGCACACTGGCTTCCACCCGACCGTCCGGGAATTCCAGGACACCGCATTCGACTTCGCGGCCCACGATGCCGGCTTCCACGATCACCTTGGGATCGTGGGCACGCGCCGCCGCGATCGCCTTGTCGAGGTCGGCCCAATCGGTGACCTTGGTGATACCGATCGACGAACCACCACGTGCGGGTTTCACGAAAACCGGCAGTCCGAGCCGCTCACGATCCGCGGGCGTCACGCCCGTGGTGCCCGGTCGCAGTACCACCTGCACACCGACGGGCAGACCGTCCGCGGCGAGCAGTTTCTTGGTGAATTCCTTGTCCATACCGGCCGCGCTCGCCAGCACTCCCGGCCCCACATACGGGATTCCGGCCAGTTCGAGCATGCCCTGGACGGTGCCGTCCTCGCCGAAGGCCCCGTGCAGCACCGGGAACACCACGTCGATGGCGTCGAGCGCGGTGTGCGGGTCGTCGAGCGCGACCAGGTTTGCGGCCCGGCTCGGATCCGCGGCCAGGATCAGTTCCGTACCGCCACCGGTGACCGACGGCAGGGTGCGGTCGTGCCGGCTGAGTTCGGCCGCGTCGCCGCCGGCCAGCGTCCAGGTCCCTTCGGGCGTGATCCCGATCGGCACCGCCTCGAAACGTTCCGGGTCGAGGTTGCGCAGTACAGCACCCGCCGACACACACGACACCGTGTGCTCGTTGCTGCGTCCGCCGAAGACCACGGCCACCCTGATCCGGTTCATGTCCGAACCGTACCCTGCCCGGGGCCCTGTCGACCGTGCCGGACCGCCGGTAGCGCTATTCGGGTTTTATCCGCCGGCCCAGGAGCTTCTCCAGCGCCGATTGCACCGCCAGCCCTTCGTGGCACACCTGGTGCACGGCCTCGGTGAGCGGCATCTCCACATTCTTCGCCGCGGCCAGCGCGCGTACCGACGTACACGATTTCACCCCTTCGGCGACCTGGCCGTGCGTGGCTTCCTGGGCCGCCTGCATGGAGCCACCGCTGCCGAGCACCTGGCCGAACGACCGGTTCCGGGACAGCGGCGATGTGCAGGTCGCGATCAGATCGCCGATACCGGCGAGCCCGGCCAGGGTCACCGGTTCGGCGCCGAGCGCCACACCGAGCCGGATGATCTCGGCCAGCCCGCGCGTCATCAGCCCGGCCAGGGAGTTGTCGCCGAAACCCATACCCGAAGCGATTCCGCAGGCCAGGGCGATGACGTTCTTGCACGCGCCGCCGAGTTCGCAGCCGATCACATCGGTATTGGTGTAGGGCCGGAAGTATCCGGTGACGCACGCCTGCTGTACCGCGGCGGCCCGGTCGGCATCGATACAGCCGATCACCGTGGCCGCGGGCTGCCCGGCGGCGATCTCCTTGGCCAGGTTGGGACCCGACAGCACCGCGATACGCTCCGGCGCGGCGCCGCTGACCTCGGCGATCACCTCGCTCATCCGTAGCAGCGTGCCGTTCTCGATCCCCTTGGCCAGGCTCAGCAGGGTCGCGTCCGGACCGATGGCCGGCGACCAGGCCTTCAGGTTCGCCCGCAGCGATTGCGACGGCACCGCGAGGACCACGATATCGGCGCCTTCCAGCGCCCGCGTGTAGTCGTCGGTGGCCGCCACCGGCGGCAACTGCACTCCGGGCAGGTAGTAGGGGTTGCGGTGATCGGTGGCCAGTGCCTCGGCGACCTCGGGCCGGCGGGCCCAGATCGTCACCTCGGTTCCCGCGTCCGCCAACACCTTCCCGAATGCCGTGCCCCACGATCCCGCACCCAGTACCGCCGCCCTCGTCATCAGCCCAATATGCCATGACAGGATGGGTGCATGTGCCCGCACACCGTGCACGCCGTCATCGCGGTGAAAACCCTGGAAAGTGCCAAGAGCCGGCTGGCCGGAGTCCTGGCCCCGCCCCTGCGGTCGCGGTTGGTGCTGGCCATGCTGACCGATACCCTGCGCGCGGCCGGGGCGGCGCCGGAGATCGCCTCGATCACGGTGGTCACTCCCGATCCCGCGGTCTCGCGGGCGGCCCGCGCGCTCGGTGCCGCGATCCATCCCGAACCCCGGGGCATCGGCACCGATCCCGACGGCCTCAACACCGCTCTGTCCGCCGCCGCGACCGCCCTGCGGAGCCGGCACGGCGAGGTGGGTCTGCTGGCACTCCAGGCGGATCTGCCCGCCCTGCGCACCGCGGAGCTGTCCGCGGTGCTGGCGACCGCGCCCGCCGGCACCCGCGCCTTCGTCGCCGACCACGCCGGTACCGGTACCGCGGCACTGCTGGCGCCGCCCGGTAGCGGCCTGCGGCCCCGGTTCGGACGGGATTCCGCACACCACCACCACGGCGACGGTGCCGTCCGGTTGCGCGGAGACTGGCCGGGGTTGCGCCACGATGTCGATACGGCCGACGATCTCGCGGCCGTGCAGGCGCTCGGCGCGGGTCCCGATACCGCGGCGCTGCTGGACGAACTCGGTTGGCCGCATCGTGTCCGGGAACCCGTCACCCAGGTGTGCTGACCCGGGCGGCCTCTTCGCCGCGGCGGCACCCGGCGGGTGGACGGACGGCGCGAGCTGGACCAACCAGCGGCCGCCAGCACGTGAACGCGAGATAACAGTCATCTACGGCATATGCACGGTGACCGCTCGGTAGGGAATGATCGTAGGCGTGAGCGATACGGAAACCATCAAGCAGCAACAGGTGCTCCCGACCCCGCCTCCGGCCGCCACCCAGGTTCCGGCCGGCGGGAACACCCCACGTTTGCCGGCCGATCGCTACCTGAACCGCGAGTTGAGCTGGCTCGATTTCAACGCCCGCGTGCTGGCCCTGGCCGAGGACAGTTCGCTGCCGTTGCTGGAACGCGCCAAATTCCTGGCGATCTTCGCCTCGAACCTCGACGAGTTCTACATGGTCCGCGTCGCCGGTCTCAAACGCCGCGCCGAAACCGGGCTTTCGGTCCGATCCGCCGACGGCCGGTCGCCGAACGAGCAACTGGCGCTCATCGCGGCCCGCAGTCAGGATCTCGCGGTCCGCCATGCCGAGGTCTTCCTCACCGAAGTGCTGCCCGCGCTCACCGAAGAGGGTATCGAGATCATCGATTGGGCCGATCTCGACGATGCGGAACGGGAACGCCTGTCGGCGCATTTCCAGGAACAGGTCTTTCCCGTCCTCACACCGCTGGCCGTGGATCCGGCCCACCCGTTCCCCTATATCAGCGGTCTGAGCCTGAACCTCGCGGTCACCGTGCAGGACGAGAGCACCGGCGGCGAACATTTCGCGCGGGTGAAGGTTCCCGACAATGTGGATCGTTTCGTCCGGGTACGTCGCCCGGGGCCCGGCGGCGGCGGGATCGCCGCCTTCCTGCCGATGGAAGCGCTCATCGCGGCGCATCTGGAGCATCTGTTCCCCGGCATGACCGTGGTGGAGCACCATTCGTTCCGGATCACCCGTAATGCCGATTTCGAGGTCGACGAGGACCGCGACGAGGATCTGCTGCAGGCGCTGGAACGCGAACTCGCGCGCCGCCGCTTCGGCTCCCCGGTCCGGCTCGAGGTCTCCGACGATATGACCGAGCACATGCTGGATCTGCTGTTGCGTGAGCTCGAGGTCGATCCGGCCGATGTCATCCAGGTCCCGGGCCTGCTGGATCTGTCGTGCCTGTGGCAGGTGTACGGGGTCGACCGGCCGAACCTCAAGGACGCCCCCTACGTTCCGGCCACGCCGCCCGCGTTCGGCGAACGCGAGACGCCGCGCAATGTGTTCCAGGCGCTGCGCGAGGGCGATGTGCTGGTGCACCACCCCTATGATTCGTTCTCCACCAGCGTGCAGCGGTTCATCGAACAGGCCGCCGCCGATCCACAGGTGCTGGCCATCAAACAGACCCTGTACCGGACTTCCGGCGATTCCCCGATCGTGAACGCGCTCATCGATGCCGCCGAGGCGGGCAAACAGGTGGTGGCGCTGGTGGAGATCAAGGCGCGCTTCGACGAGCAGGCGAACATCAAATGGGCGCGCACCCTGGAGCAGGCGGGCGTGCACGTGGTCTACGGCCTGGTCGGGCTGAAAACCCACTGCAAGACCTGCCTGGTGGTGCGGCGCGAGGGTTCGACCATCCGGCGTTACTGCCATATCGGCACCGGCAACTACAACCCGAAAACCGCTCGTCTGTACGAAGATGTCGGATTACTCACCGCGGCACCCGAAATAGGCGCCGACCTCACCGACCTGTTCAATTCGCTGACCGGCTATTCGCGTAAATCCGACTACCGCAATCTGCTGGTGGCGCCGAACGGTATCCGGGCGGGAATCATCGCCCGGATCGAACAGGAGATCGAACTGGCCCGGACGGGCGCCGAGGCCGGGATCCGGTTGAAGGCCAATGCCCTGGTCGACGAACAGATCATCGATGCGCTCTACCGCGCCTCTCAGGCCGGGGTGCCGGTGCGGATCGTGGTGCGCAGTATCTGCGGGCTGCGCGCCGGGGTGCCCGGTATGAGCGAGAACATCGAGGTGCGGTCGATTCTGGGCCGCGTCCTGGAGCATTCCCGGATCCTCAACTTCCGCGGCCAGGACGAGTTCTGGATCGGCAGCGCCGATATGATGCATCGCAATCTGGATCGCCGGGTGGAGGTCATGGCCCAGGTGAAGGATCCGAAGCTGTGCGAACGGCTGGACGAGATACTCGAATCCGCGCTGCATCCGATGACGCGTTGCTGGGTCCTCGACTCCGACGGTAACTGGAAATCGAGTCCCGACCGGGCGGGGACCGGCCCCGACGGGGACGGTATCGAAGTGCGCGATCATCAGGTGGCGCTCATGCGACTACGCCGTCCGGACCAGCAGTGAACGGCGCGCACACTCCGCCGTCCTATCCGGATCCCCGGACACCAGCCAATATTCTCGCCGCCGGTACCGTGTTGTGGCGGCACGCACCCGGTTCCGCCGGGAGTGTGGAGATCGCGGTCATCCGGCGCCCCAAATATGAGGACTGGTCGCTGCCCAAAGGCAAACTCGACCCCGGCGAATCCCCGGTACTGGCGGCTTTCCGGGAAACCGAGGAGGAGACCGGGCTGCGGCCCCGGCTGGGCCGCTATCTGGGCAAGGTGACCTATCCGATCACCGGGCACCGCAAGATGAAACGGGTCGACTATTGGGCCGCCGAGGTGGTCGACGGGGAATTCAGCGCCAACAGCGAGGTCGACGAACTCGTCTGGTGCCCGTTGGACACGGTGATGTCGGAGTTGTCGTATCCGATGGACCGGCAGATCGTCCGGGCGTTCACCCGGTTACCGGCCGCCACCCACACCCTGATATTGGTGCGGCACGCGAAGGCCGGGCGACGGGACCGATACAGGGGACCCGACGAACAGCGGCCGCTCGAACTGGCCGGCTACCGGCAGTCGCTGGCGCTGGTCCCGAATCTGCTGGCGTTCGGCGCGCAGGAGATCTATTCGGCCGAACCGCTGCGCTGTGTGCAGACGGTGGCACCGCTGGCCGAGGAACTCGGCGTCGAGGTGGAGATCGAACCGCTACTGGGCGATATCGGCTATGCCGCCGACCCGGACAAGGCACGGGACCGGATCCGGCAACTGGTCTCGCCACAGCGGGTCCGGGTGCTGTGCAGTCAGGGCGACACCATTCCGGACCTCGTCCGCTGGTGGGCGGAACAGGACGGGATGCGGTTGTCGCCCGCGCGGACCCGTAAAGGGTCGGTCTGGGTGCTGTCCTTCGCCGGCGATCGGCTGGTGGCCGCCGATCATCTCGACCGATCGTTGTCGGTCGATACCGCGCCCGCTGTCACCGCGTAGAACCGCGGCCGGGGTAGAGACGGTTACGCCCCCGGGGATCGCCCGGGGGCTTGTCCG
>JABFXT010000166.1 GCA_013361595.1 Nocardia sp.
GGCCGGCCGCCACATCCTCGAGCATGACCTGGGCCTCGTGCATGGTGGGCCGGATCGCGACCTCGGTCGCGAGCAGCCGCATCAGCACCGGCCCCAGCGCGCCCGCTCCGGCGGGCGGTTCGACCTGCCCGCCGGCCACCGCGTGCAGTACCGCCAGCGGATTGTCGCCGTCGCCGAAGGGCGGACGGCCGGTATGCGCGTGGTACAGGGTGGATCCCAGCGCGAACACATCGGAAGCGGGTATGGGCTGCTCACCCCGGGCCACCTCGGGGGCGAGGTAGGCCGGGGTCCCCGCCAGGAACCCCGTGGCCGTGACGGTCACATCACCGGTGGCCCGGGAGATACCGAAGTCGGTGATCTTCACCGTACCGTCGTCGCCCACCAGCAGATTCGCCGGTTTCACATCGCGGTGCACGATACCGGCGTCGTGTGCGGCGGCGAGTGCGGCCGCCGCCTGGGCACCGAGGGCGGCGACCTCCAGCGGCCCCATGGTGCCGTCCAGGCTCAACCGGCTCGCCAGACTGGGCGCGTTCATGTATTCCATGACCAGCCACGGCTGGCCGTCCTCGTCGGCGACGTCGAACACCGAGATCGCGTTGGGGTGGTGCAGACGGGCGGCGATACGCCCTTCGCGCAGCGCCCGTTTCCGCGCCTCCGCGGTCTGCTGTTCGGTGAGGTTGGGTCCGAGCAGCACCTGTTTGACCGCGACGGTGCGCTGAAGCCGGATATCGAGTGCCCGCCACACCACACCCATGGCGCCGGTGCCGATGGGATCCGTGAGCCGATACCGTCCGGCGATCAGCCGATCCTTGGTCATCTCTGTCGTGGCCCCTTCTGTTCGCCGCCGAGTCTTCCAGCACTCCGCGCGTCACAGGCGGCTGCCTACGGCTCCGCTCCGGCACGGCACGGCCGAACTACCCGACAACATTGTCGGGACACCTGATTCGGCCGGGAACCTCAGCGGAAATTCCCGGAAAGCCTACGCTCCGGCACCTGGAAGCCGCGCGGGCAGTAGGGGTTTACCGATCCCGCCGAACCCCGCTCACCTGCATTTTTCGTTTCCGGGGCCAGGACGGATCGGCCGGATACACCCATGAGTGACGACAATCACACACCCGGAAGGTTTACCCGGACTCAGGCATTGAAGTACTTCGCCTCCGGATGCAGCAGGACGAACGCGTCGGTGGACTGCTCGGGGTGCAGCTGGAGTTCCTCCGACAGGGTCACCCCGAGCCGCGCGGCGTCGAGCAGATCCACCAGCTTGGCTCGATCCTCCAGATCCGGGCAGGCGCCGTAACCGAACGAATAGCGCGCACCGCGATACCCGAGTTTGAAGTACTCGGCGACCTCGGTGGGATCGGTTTCGGCGATCGCATGACCGTCGAGCGTGAGCTCCTCCCGGATACGCCGGTGCCAGTATTCGGCGAGCGCCTCGGTGAGCTGGACGCCGATACCGTGCACCTCCAGGTAATCCCGATAGTTGTCGGCGGCGAAGAGTTCGTTTGCGAAGTCCGCGATCGGCTGCCCCATGGTGACCAGTTGGAAGGGCAGGACATCCACCTGCCCGGTCTCGCGGGCGTACTCGCGTGACCGGATGAAGTCGGCGATACAGAGAAACCGGTCGCGTTGCTGCCGCGGGAAGGTGAAGCGGTACCGCTGCGGCGCATCGGGTTCCGGCTCGGTGAGCACCACGACATCGTCACCTTCGGAGACGGCCGGGAAATATCCGTACACCACCGCGGCGTGCTGCAACACTCCCTGCGTGCTGAGCTCGTCCAGCCAGGCCCGCAGCCGCGGCCGGCCGTCGGACTCCACCAGTTCCTCGTAACTGGGCCCGTCGCCGCCCCGCTGGCCGCGCAGCCCCCACTGCCCCAGGAACAGCGCCCGTTCGTCCAACAGCCCGGAGTACTCGTGCACCGGCAGGCCCTTGATCACCCGGGTCCCCCAGAACGGCGGCACCGGCACCGGCACATCGGCGGCGACATCCGAGCGGGCGGGTACCTCGATCGGGGTCTCGGTCGCCCGGCGCTGTTCGGCGATCCGGCGGGAACGCTCGTGGCGCGCCTTGCGTTCGGCTGCCTTCTTCCGTTCGGCGACGGCCGCCGGACTGTCGGGGTCGGGACCGCCGCCGCGTTTACGCGACATGATCTCGTCCATCAGGCGCAGGCCCTCGAAAGCGTCGCGCGCATAGTGCACATCGCCCTCGTAGACGTCGGTGAGATCGTTCTCCACATAGGAGCGGGTCAGCGCGGCACCACCGAGCAGCACCGGGAACTGGTCGGCCACGCCACGGGAGTTGAGCTCCTCCAGGTTCTCCTTCATCACCACGGTGGATTTCACCAGCAGCCCGGACATCCCGATCACATCGGCCTTCTTGTCCAGCGCGGCGTCGAGAATGGTGGCGATGGGCTGCTTGATACCGAGGTTCACCACCTCGTAGCCGTTGTTGGACAGGATGATGTCCACCAGGTTCTTCCCGATATCGTGCACATCGCCCTTGACCGTGGCCAGGACGACGCGGCCCTTACCGCTGTCGTCGGTGGCCTCCATATGCGGTTCGAGATAAGCGACCGCCGTCTTCATGACCTCGGCCGACTGCAGGACGAACGGCAACTGCATCTGCCCGGATCCGAACAGCTCGCCGACGGTCTTCATCCCCGACAGCAGGGTTTCGTTGATGATCTTCAGCGGCGGCACTTCCCGCATCGCCTCGTCGAGATCGGCCTCCATACCGCCACGCTCGCCGTCGACGATGCGCCGCTCGAGCCGTTCGAACAGCGGCAGCGCCGCCAGTTCGTCGGCCCGGGAGGCGCGGGAATCGGCCGCGGAAACACCTTCGAAGAGCTGCATGAGTTTCTGCAGCGGGTCGTAGCCCTCCCGGCGGCGGTCGTAGACCAGGTCCAGGGCCGTCTCCCGGTGTTCGTCCGGGATCCGGCTCATCGGCAGGATCTTCGACGCGTGCACAATGGCGCTGTCCAGTCCGGCCTGCACGCATTCGTGCATGAACACCGAGTTCAGGACCTGCCGGGCGGCCGGGTTGAGACCGAACGAGATATTCGACAGGCCCAGCGTGGTCTGCACCTCGGGGTGACGGCGTTTGAGCTCCCGAATGGCTTCGACGGTCTCCAGGCCGTCGCGACGCGACTCCTCCTGCCCGGTACCCAGGGTGAAGGTGAGCGTATCGATCATGATGTCGCTCTCGTGCAGACCCCAGTTGCCGGTGATATCGGCGATGAGCCGCTCCGCGATGGCGACCTTGTGCTCGGCCGTCCGGGCCTGGCCCTCCTCGTCGATGGTCAGCGCGACCACCGCGGCGCCGTGTTCGGCGACCAGGGCCATGGTCTGCTGGAACCGCGAATCGGGGCCGTCGCCGTCCTCGTAGTTCACCGAGTTCACCGCGCAACGCCCGCCCAGATGTTCCAGGCCCGCGCGCAGCACCGGGGTCTCGGTGGAATCGAGCATGATCGGCAGCGTGGACGCGGTCGCCAGCCGGGCGGCCAGCTCCGACATATCGGCGCTGCCGTCGCGGCCGACGTAGTCGACGCAGAGATCGAGCATATGGGCGCCGTCGCGGGTCTGATCCTTCGCGATGTCCAGGCATTTCGCCCAGTCCTGGGCGAGCATGGCCTCGCGGAACGCCTTGGAACCGTTGGCATTGGTGCGTTCGCCGATCATCAGCACACTCGCGTCCTGCTGGAACGGCACCGCGGTGTACATGCTCGAGATACTGGGCTCGGGTTCGGGCGAACGGCGCTGCCCGACGGGCGCCAGGCCGCTTTCGACGTCCCGGACCGCTTCGGCCACCTGCCGGATATGTTCCGGAGTGGTGCCGCAGCAGCCGCCCACCAGGGCCAGACCGTAATCGGCGACGAAACCGCGCAGGGCCGCGGCCAGCTCCTCCGGGGTCAGCGGGTATTCGGCGCCGTTCGCACCGAGGACCGGCAGCCCCGCGTTCGGCATCACCGATACCGGGATACGGGCGTGCTGGGACAGGTACCGCAGATGCTCGCTCATCTCGTCCGGGCCGGTCGCGCAATTGAGGCCGATCAGATCGATCCCCAGCGGTTCGAGCGCGGTGAGCGCGGCGCCGATCTCGCTGCCCACCAGCATGGTGCCGGTGGTTTCCACGGTGACGTGGGTGATGATCGGGATCCGGCGGCCGGCCCGTTCCATCGCCCGATGGGTCCCGGTGATGGCGGCCTTGACCTGGAGCAGGTCCTGACAGGTCTCGATCAGGACCGCGTCGGCGCCGCCGTCGAGCATGCCGAGCGCGGCCTCGGTGTAGGCATCACGCAGATCCGCGTAGGGCGCGTGGCCGAGGGTGGGGAGTTTGGTACCCGGGCCCATCGAGCCGAGTACATAGCGCGGCACCCCGTCGGGGCCCGGACCCATTTCGTCGGCGACCTCACGAGCCAGCCGGGTGCCCTTCTCGGAGAGATCCCGGATCCGATCGGCGATCCCGTAGTCGCCCAGGTTCGGCAGATTGCAGCCGAAGGTGTTGGTCTCCACGGCGTCGGCGCCGGCTTCGAAATAGGAGCGATGGATATGCCGCAGCACCTCGGGGCGGGTGTCGTTGAGGATCTCGTTGCAGCCCTCCAGCCCGCGGAAATCGTCGAGCGTGAGGTCCACGGCCTGCAGCATCGTGCCCATCGCACCGTCACCGATCACGACACGCCTGGTGAGAGTGTCGAGCAAGGTGGTATCGAACTCGGCGGAGCGGGAGGCAGACATGGATTCCAGCCTAGTGTGCACCTCCGTCACGGTGTCCCCCTACTTCCCGCCCTGTGCGGGCGGCCACACACGACGGGGTGCGACAGGCGCGGCGGAACCGATACTGCGCGCCGGTAGCGGCCCGCACCGTAGGCTGGCAGGGGTGAGCTCGAGTGAATCCCCGGTGGATCGGGAACTACCCGCCCTGCGCGACCCGGTGCTCGTTGCGGCCTTCGAGGGCTGGAACGACGCTGGTGACGCCGCCAGCGGCGCGGTGGAGCATCTGGAGTTGATCTGGGATGCGCGGCCGCTGGCCGAACTCGATTCCGAGGACTATTACGACTACCAGGTGAACCGGCCGATGGTCCGGCAGGTGGAGGGTGTCACCCGGGAGATCGTCTGGCCGGCGACGGTGCTGTCGGTGTGCTCCCCGCCGGGGAGTGATCGCGACGTGGTGCTGCTGCGTGGTATCGAACCCAATATGCGCTGGCGGCGCTTCTGCGCGGATCTGCTGGAGTTCATCGATCAGCTCGGCGTGCAGACCGTGGTGATCCTGGGCGCGCTGCTGGCCGATACCCCGCACACCCGCCCGGTCCCGGTGACCGGTTCCGCCTACAGCAAAGAGGCCGCCGAGCAGTTCAACCTGGAGCAGACCCGCTACGAGGGGCCCACCGGGATCACCGGCGTGCTCCAGGATCAGTGCGTGAAGGCCGGGGTACCGGCGGTATCGTTCTGGGCCGCGGTGCCGCACTACGTCTCGCAACCGCCGAATCCGAAGGCGACGATCGCGCTCCTGCACCGGGTCGAGGATGTGCTCGATATCGAGGTGCCGCTGCGCGAACTGCCGCAGCAGGCCGAGGAGTGGGAGTCGACGGTGAACGAGATGACCGTCGCCGACGACGAGATCGCCGAATACGTGCGTTCGCTGGAGGAGCGCGGCGATGCCGCGATCGATGTGAACGAGGCGATGGCCAAGATCGACGGCGACGCCCTCGCCGCCGAATTCGAGAAGTACCTGCGCAGACGGGGACCCGGCGGCTTCGGGCGCTGAGGGGGTACGCCGGGCCGCCGGGTCCTCGGTTCAGCCGGCCACCGACCAGATGCGGGCGGCGGCATCACTGGCCAGTTTCGCGATGAGCAGTTCGCGTGGAATCGTCTGGCCGGTGAGGTGATCGAGCGAGGGAACGACCACATGGTGGGCGTCCGCCCGCTGGAGTTCCCGGGTCAGTTCCGCGAATGCCGTCCCGTCACCGGGGCGGGATTCATGGAAGGTAGCAGCGAAGCACAGGCCTCGGGCCTCGGCCAGCTCACGTAGCGCGGCCTCCATATCGTCACCGTCGCCCGCGGCCAGATCGTCGCGTAAATACCCGTATACCAACGCTTCCACCCGAACCTCCTGAATCCTTCCCCACCGAGGGGCGGGGAACCATTTCCTGCTCCGGGATCTCCTCCCGCATTCGCGGGGGTGTTGCTTGAACCAGTACGCAGCCGGTTCTATTCGAGCATGACCGAACGCCCACAACGGCAGAAGAGGTCATGCGGGGGACATCTGGATGCCCTCTGCGGTCCACGGAAAGTTTGCTGGTGCAATACTGGCGACGTGACTGCTGCTGAAGATCGTCCGCTGTGGGCCGTCCGGATGCGCTCGGAACGCGATGCGCGGGGTTGGTCACAGGCGGACGCCGTCCGCGCGCTACGCGCGAAGTCGTCCCAGAACCTCCCGACCGACAGCACACTCCTACGCAATTGGCGGCGTTGGGAATCGGGCGAATCGCGCCCCGACGATTTCTACGCTCCGCTCATCGCGGCCGCCTTCGATTCGGTGGCCGCGGCGTTCTTCCCGAAGGCCCGCCCGAGCCGCGACGACGAATTGCTCACCGCCACCGGGATGGACACGCTCGAGTTCATGGGACGCCTACGGATGTCCGATATTTCGACCGCGACCCTGGACGCGGTACGGATCACCGCGCAGCGACTGTGCTGCGATTACGCCTCCACCGATCCTCACGAACTCCATCTCGAGGCCGCGGGCTGGTTGCGCCGGATCGCCGCGCTGCTCGACAGCCGGCTCACCCTCGCCCAGCACAAAGAGGTCCTGGAACTGGCCGGTTGGGTCGCGCTGCTGCTCGGCTGCCTCGAATACGATCTCGGCCGGCGCAGCAGCGCCGAGGCCACCCGGCGGGCAGCCCGGTCGCTCGGGCAGGAGGCCGGGCATGCCGAGATCATCGGCTGGAGTTCGGAACTGGCGGCCTGGTTCGCGCTCACCCAGGGCAATCATCGCGGGGTCATCCAGGCGGCCGAGGCGGTCCCGGCCGAATGCGCGGCCAGCGGGGTCGGGGTACAGCTCGCGGCTCAGCGGGCGAAGGCCTGGGCCCGGCTGGGTGATCGCGCGGCGGTGGACGCGGCCTTGGCCGAGGGGCGCACGCTACTGAATCGGCTGGGGCATCCCGACGATCTCGAGAACCATTTCGTGGTGGATCCACAGAAATTCGATTTCTACGCCATGGACTGCTGCCGCGTCGTCGGCGACGATACGAACGCGGCGATGTACGCCCAGGCGGTGCTGGCCGATTCGGTCACCCTGGACGGTTCGGTGCGCAATCCCATGCGGGTCGCCGAAGCGCGGTTGACCCTGGCCGTGGTGGCCGCCCGCGGCCGTGATCTGGAGTTGGCGGTCGCGGAGGGGCGGCGGGCGTTCGAGGCGAAACGGCGATCTCTGCCCTCGCTGCTGTGCATCGGCAGCGAAGTGGCGCACGAATTGGTCGAGAACTTCCCGGGCGACCCGCGGACCCGCGCGTTCCTGGACGAGCTCCGGTCGCTGTCGGGAGTCTGAGGATGTGCCGCCCGTGCATCGGGCGGTACACCGGGCGCCCGAGCACCGACCGGTCGGCCTTCGACGCTGTCAGCGGTGGGCGGCGTCGGGTACTCGGGCGGGACACCCGGTCCCGGGCAGCGTGACCAACTCGAAATGCCACCATTCGTTGTCGAAGGTGCGGCAGAGTCCCCAGCGGTTGCCGTTGGCCTCCAGCCAGGCGGCACCCTCGCGCGGCGCGATATCCACCGCGTTGCCGGTGACATGGGTGGATTCCTCCGGTGGCAGCACCCAGCGCCGGGTTTCCTCCGGGGTTCCGTAGGTGCGCAGCCCGTCCTCCCACATGGCCCGCTGCTCCTCGCGTGTGCGGAAACCCGAATTGATCGACATCGGCACACCCTGCGCGTGGGCTTCCTGTTCGGCCATGGTGTAGGCCAGGGCCAGCATCGGGTCCAGCCCCTCGGTGCCGGCCGCCGCCACTTCGGTGAGCGGCGGTACCGGGAATCCCGGAGCGGGCGCGGCGCCCGCGGGCGCGGCGCCCAGCACCAGTCCGGTGGCCGCAACGGCCAGGATCGCGGCCGTCGCACCGGTGCGGCGGGATCGGACGCGCGCGGGGTTGATCATGCCGATGATCTTATCGGCGCTGGTCACCCAGCACCGATAAAACCTATGCTGAGCTGCACAAATGTGATCCGGTAGCCACGGATC
>JABFXT010000741.1 GCA_013361595.1 Nocardia sp.
ACCGACCCGGATCCGTTGGCGTTGCTCATCTACACATCCGGCAGTACCGGAGCGCCCAAGGGCGCCATGATCACCGAACGGCTGGTGGCCGACCAATGGCGGGCCTCGACCAGCGAGCGGTGGGGTCAGCGTGGTGCCGAACCGGCCATCGCGCTCGGTTTCATGCCGATGAGCCACATCATGGGTCGCGCGATCCTCTACACCGCGCTGGCCCGCGGCGGCACCGTCTACTTCGCCGCCGCGAGCGACCTGTCGACGCTGCTCGACGATCTGGCGCTGGTCCGGCCCACCCAGCTGGCGTTCGTGCCCCGGATCTGGGAGATGCTCTTCCAGCGGTTCCGTGGTGCGGTGCAACGCCGGACAGCGGACGGGGCCGATCCGGCCGGAGCCGAGGCGGCGGTGACGGCCGACCTCCGGGAGAAGTTGCTGGGCGGCCGGTTCCTCGCGGCCACCACGGGGTCGGCGCCGATATCGCCGGAGCTGAGGGCCTGGGTGGAGGGTTTTCTCGATCTGCACCTGGTCGACGGATACGGGTCCACCGAGGCCGGAAGTATCGCTGTCGACGGCCGGGTCGGCCGGCCTCCGGTGCTCGACTACCGGCTCGAGGATGTCGGTGACCTCGGGTACTTCCACACCGACCGGCCGTACCCGCGCGGCGAACTGCTGATCCGATCCGAGGCATTGATCCCGGGCTATTACAAGCGTCCGGACGCCACGGCCGAAGTGTTCGACGCCGACGGGTGGTACCACACCGGGGATATCTTCGCCGAGGTCGGCCCCGATCAGCTCGTGTACCTCGATCGGCGCAGTTTCGTCCTGAAACTGTCCCAGGGCGAATTCGTGACTGTGTCGAAAGTGGAGGCGGCGTTGACCGAGAGTCCGCTGGTCGGCCAGATCTACGTCTACGGCAACAGCACCCGGTCCTATCCGCTGGCGGTGGTGGTGCCGGCCGAGGGCGCCGTAGAACGAACCGGCGGTGATATCGACGCGGTGAAACCGCTGATCGCCGAATCACTGCACGAGGTAGCGGTATCTGCCGGTTTGCAGTCCTACGAGATCCCGCGTGACTTCCTGGTCGAAACGCAGCCGTTCACCCCGGAGAACGGGCTGCTCACGGGGATCCGCAAACTCGCCCGCCCGAATCTCGTGCAGCGCTACGGAACCCGCCTGGAGCAGCTGTACACCGAACTGGCCGAAGCCGAGGCCGGCGAATTGCGCGCACTGCACCGCGACAGCGGCCGCCCGGTGCTGGAAACCGTCGTCCGGGCGGCCGGGGCGCTACTCGGCACCGCGACCGGCGATATCCGGCCGGACGCGCATTTCACCGAGCTGGGCGGCGATTCGCTGTCGGCGTTGACCTTCACGCAGTTGCTGCGCGAGATCTTCGATATCGAGGTGCCGGTGGGTTTCGTCATCGGTCCGGCCACCGATCTGCGCGCTCTCGCCGGATATCTCGAACAACAGCGCGGTGGCCGCCCGCGGCCGACCTTCGCCGCGGTGCACGGGGCCGGGGCCACCGAGATACGCGCGGGTGACCTGATGCTGGACAAGTTCCTCGACTCCGGCACCCTCGCCGCCGCGCCGGACCTCCCAGGCCCGGACGAATCGGTGCGGACTGTGCTGCTGACCGGTGCGACCGGTTTCCTGGGTCGCTACCTGGCGCTCGAATGGCTGGAACGACTGGCCCGCTCCGGTGGCACGTTGATCTGCCCGGTGCGGGCGTCCGGCGACGCGGCCGCCCGCGCCCGGCTGGACGCGGTCTTCGAAACCGGCGACCCGCGACTGGCCGCCCGGTATCGAGAACTGGCCGCGGGCCGGCTCGAGGTACTCGCCGGTGACAAGAGCGCCGCCGAACTCGGGCTGGACCACGCCACCTGGCAGCGGCTGGCCGCCACGGTGGACGCGATCGTGGATCCGGCCGCGCTGGTCAATCATGTTCTGCCCTACCGCGAACTGTTCGGGCCCAACGTCGCCGGTACCGCCGAACTGATCAGGCTCGCGCTGACGACCGAGCAGAAGCCCTACACCTACCTCTCGACCATCGGTGTCGGCGATCAGATCGACCGGTCCGCGTTCACCGAGGACGCCGATATCCGGGTGATGAGCCCGGTCCGCTCGGTCGACGGCGGCTACGCCAACGGGTATTCGAACAGCAAATGGGCGGGCGAAGTACTGCTCAGGGAGGCAGCCGATCGTTACGGGCTGCCGGTTACGGTGTTCCGCTGCGATATGATCCTGGCCGATATCGGGTACGCGGGCCAGCTCAATCTTCCCGATATGTTCACCCGGCTGCTGCTGAGCCTGGAGGCCACCGGAACGGCGCCCGGCTCCTTCTACGAACTCGATC
>JABFXT010000746.1 GCA_013361595.1 Nocardia sp.
ATCGGCGAGGGCCAGGAGTGCGACCCGGCTGAGGACTACCGCGACATCCTGGCCGGTGGCCGGGGTGAGGCCCTCCCGTTCGAGGGCGTCGACGTTCATCTGCCGGGCCACATTCACCACCAGCTGCAGCAGCGAGATATTGTCCGGCGCCGCGCAGGTGAGGTCGCCGTCGGAGCAGAAGGATGCGATCTTACCGTTCAGCGCGCCGAAATCGCCGCTGGTTCCGGCGACCGCGCCGCGGCCCGGTACCGGGGTGCCGCCGTTCTGGTAGAGCTGGTCGAAGTTGTCCGGGTTGCCGTTGGGGTTCTGGGCGCCGGGGAACGGTCCGTCGCCGGCCGAGCGGCCGGAGTCGGCGAGGATGACCACGCCGGTGACCTTGGCCGGGTCGACGACGGCGTAGCCGCCGTCCTGCTGCTCCTGATGGCCGATGTCCATCGCGACCCGGCGCACCACGTCGGCGCCTTCGCTGTATCCGACGATCGCGAACTGCGTATCCGGGCAGGCCTGCGCGATCTCCCGCATCACCTGCTGCGTATTCGCGACACCCGTGGTGACGGCGTCCTCGTAGCTGGCCATGTTCGCGGGATAGGCGATGTACACCGCGGCATACGAGCCGGGGTCCACATCGTCGGCGGGCGCGTTGACCACCGGGTCGACCCATTCACTGCGGTGATCACCGGACAGTGCCGCGGGCAGCGGCTTCCCGTTGGCGTCCACCAGCAGTTTCGTGGTGCCCTCGGCCGGTGTGTCACCGCGGCCCGCCACCGAGATGGTGACCATATCGTGGCATTCGGTGACCGAGGCCTTCAGCTGCGTATCGGCCTGCTGGGCCGGCGAGGTCACCGAGTACGCGGCGGCCACCGCCGCCGCGACGCCGAGCGTGGCGGGGGCGGCGATCGCCGTGGCGAGCCGGTGCTGCGCGAGGTAGGTGCGGCAGCGCACCAGGTAATCACTTCGGAAAGCCATGTCCCGAGCTCCATTCCACTACTGACAAATGGACGGACAGGCCCCCCGACGGGCCATTACGTCAACAAAGAGTTCGCAACCCGGGCGCGCAACGTTACGGCCGCCGCTATGGGGTGTGTAGATGCGGTCCGCGGAGGCCGCAGCGGAGGCGGAGGTATCGCGGGGGGCTGCGTGTGGCGGGTAGCGACGTTATGGGGTGTGCGGATGCGGTCCGCGGAGGCCGCAGCGGAGGCGGAGGTATCGCATTACTTCGGGTCGAGCGCCCCTTCGTGGTAGCTCACGGCCGGGTTCCACAGGAAGAAACTGTCGATACCGGTTCGACGGGCGGCATCGATCTGAGCTCTGACCTGGGCATCTCCATAATCGGCGCCGAGGCTGAAATCCTGGAGCCACGGGATCACCGACGCGGTTGTGCCTTTGGTCGCGGTCTGGAAATCACGGAGCGACGCCGCCACGATGTCATAGGGCTGGTTGTTCGGGTCCGCGACGCCGTACTCGCCGGGGCCCCAGTGCGAGGGGTAGATCATCGGCGCCACGAAATCCACCTGTTTCGCGATGAGCCGGATGTCCTGGGCGATCTGGTCCGGCCGGGTGGCCGCGATACCGTACACCGCCGCACTGAGGTGGGCACCGGCCGCGTGCACCGGTTCCCGGGCCTGGCCGAGGAACCCGGCGACGGCCTCGGTAGCCGGCCGGGTGAGCCCGGTGAATTTCATACTCGACAGGCTGCCGTCGGGCCGGCGGACGTAGTCGTACATGATTCCGTCGAAGCCGAGCTCACCCGCCTCCACGGCGAGCGCGATGTTGTAGGCGCGTACCTCCGGGTGGGCGAAATTGGTGAACGCGATCGCGCCGTAGTGGCTGGAGTACGGTTGTCCGGCCGGGTTCTGGACCACCCAGTCGGGTCGTCCGTTGTGCCAGGCCCAGCCCGCCAGGGTCGGGTCCCGGAACGCGACGATGCGGCCGACCACCTGGACACCCATCTCGTGTAACTGCCGCAGCGCGTCGCGGGCCCGATAGATGGGGGTGGCCGCACCGGTGCTCCGGGCCAGCGGGACCTTCGAGTCGTATCCGACGACGCCGTCCTCGTCCTTGATATCGAGCTGGACGGTATCGATCCGGCCCTGCCTGGCCATGTTCAGCACCGATTCGCGCATACCGTCGTCGGACCAGGCGTACGCGGTCACGTGGACCGCGCGCATCCGCGGCAGATCGATCCCGGCGGTCAGTGCCTTCTTCGTCGTATTGCCCGCCGAGTCGACCGCCACCACCTCGGAGCCGGACGGGTGGTGCGGCAGTTCGGTCTCGAAGCTGCCGTCCGCCGCGGGGGTCACAGTGGTCGCGCCGATCGAGAACAGCGCGGCATCCGGCGGCAGGCC
>JABFXT010000446.1 GCA_013361595.1 Nocardia sp.
CGAAGCGCATGCGCGAAGCGCGAGTCTCGAGGCCTGAACGGCGAGACCAAGGGGGCCTCAACCCCGCGCCGCCGCAGGCGGCGCAAAAAACACAGCGCGCCAGCGCGCCAAAAGCACATCCGCGGTGATCTACTACGCTCACCCGGGTGAGCAGTATCCAGGTCGCGGACCAAACCTTCCTCGCCGCTTCCGGCGCCGCGGTCGCGGCCGCTTTGGACGGTCCGGCCCGCTGGCGGCGCTGGTGGCCCGATCTCGAATTGGATGTCCGGGAGGATCGTGGCGACAAGGGGATTCGCTGGTCGGTGTCGGGGGGTTTGACCGGCACCATGGAAGTGTGGTTGGAGCCGTCGCTGGACGGCGTGATCCTGCACTACTTCCTGCACGCCGAACCGCCCCGGCCGTTGCCGCCGCGCAAACTGGCCGCCGCGAACCGGGCACGCCGGGTGGCGGGCAAGGTCATGTCGTTCGAGGTCAAGGACCGCCTCGAGGACGACCGCCCGGCCGGAGTCGCTCCGCACGACAACTGACGGATTTCGTACCGTACCGCCGAAAGGAACCCCAGAAACCCTATGGCCGACCGGACCCAGAGATCGATCGTCATCGCGGCACCCGCCCGGCAGGTGATGTCCGTTATCGCCGATCTGGCGTCCTACCCGGAATGGGTATCGGCGGCCAAATCGGTGGAGGTACTCGAGACCGGACCGGACGGCCGGGCCCGCACCGCGCGGTTCGTCCTGGACGCGGGTGTCGTCAAGGACACCTACGTGCTGTCCTACACCTGGCAGCCGGACGATATGGCCGTGAGCTGGACTCTCGTGAGTGGTGAATTGCAGAAGGCCCAGGAAGGCCGGTACGAACTGGTCGAACAGCCCGGCGGCGGCACCGAGGTGCGTTACGAATTGACCGTGGACCTGACGATTCCGATGATCGGAATGTTCAAGCGCAAGGCGGAGAAGGTGATCACCGATTCCTCGCTCAAGGAACTGAAGAAACGGGTCGAAGGCTGACCGGGCCACAGCGTTCCGGCGGCGATTCCCGCGGCGGCGGCCGGCCCGCTCGCGGTGCCCGGTCGCGCACGCGGGTCGAATTGTTCGTCGGCAAGGGTGGTGTCGGGAAGACGACGCTGGCGTGCGCGCGGGCCATGAGTTACGCGCGGGAGGGGCAGCGAGTCCTGGTGGCGTCGCTGGACCAGGCGCATTCGCTGGGTGACGCGCTCGGTTTCCGGTTCGCGCACGACGCGGGTGCGGTCCCCGGGATAACCCAGGTGGTTCCGGGTCTGGAGGTCATCGAACTCGATTCGCTCGCGCTGCTCGAGGAGCGTTTCGGCACCCTCACCGAGCTGCTGCGCGCCGATCCGGGTCATGAGCACGGGATCGATCCGGCGGCCCTCGAGCCGGCGGAGCTCACCGGTCTGCCGGGGGTTCAGGAACTGCTCATGCTGGTGGAGATCGCCCAGTATGCGGCCGACGACGAATGGGACGCGATCGTCCTGGACTGCCCGCCGACCGCGGATATGCTGCGCATCGTCACCACCCCGGAGACGGTGCTCGGATACCTGGACCGGATCTGGCCGCCGCATCACCGGATGATGAGCTCCATCGGCACCGATATCCGCCGGGCGGTCCTGGCGGCGACGGTGCAGCGGATCGTCACCGCGGTCACCGAGGTCCGGGATCTGCTCGCCGACCGGGACCGCACCGGTGTCCGGCTCGTCACGCTGGCCGAGCGGGTGGCGGTGGCCGAATCCGCGCGGGTGCGTTCGGCGACCGCGTTGCTCGGGCTGCGGCTGGACGCGGTCGTGGTGAACAAGGTGCTGGCGCCGGTACCGCCACCGGGCCCGGAACCGCAGCATCCGGCTGTGCGCTGGTATCTGAACCGCTGCGCCGAACAGTGGGACGTGATCACCGGGCTGCAGCGATCGATGCCCGAGGTTCCGGTGCTGGTCGCGAGCCATACCGGCGCCGAACCGGTGGGTATCGGCCCGCTGGCCGCCCTGTCGTGTGTGGTCGCCGAGCACAGTGGGAATCCCGGGAGCGGATACGACCCCGTTCGGCTCGACACCGGCGGCGCCGTACGCGACGATCCGGATCGGGTACCGCTGCCGGGCGGGACCATCGATACCGCGACCGCCGGCCCCGCGGTGCGGCTGGAATCGGGCGCGGGGCTGCAATCGGTGTACGCGATGCGTATCCACCTGCCGGTGGTAGATCCGGCGACACTGCGGCTGGGACGAGTGGAGGACGATTTGATCGTGGGAGCGGACGGTGTCCGCCGCCGGCTGCGCCTGGCGCCCGTATTACGCCGTTGCACTGTCAGCACTGCCGAACTGGACAACG
>JABFXT010000491.1 GCA_013361595.1 Nocardia sp.
TCCGATCTGTCCTCACCGCGACCGTGGGCACCGCACACGATCCGCTGCCCGAACCGGTCGAGATACCGGGCACCGTGCTCGAGCGGGCCCGAGACCGGTTGCTCGGCGATTTCCTGGCGACCGAGGGTCTGCGCGATCTGGTGACCGCGGCCGCGGGCCGTACGGTCGATGTCATCTACCAGCCGGGAATCCTGGATTCCGCCCTGCCCGACGGCGAAGCGCTCCTGCAGGAACTGCGTAACCGGCTGTGGATCCGCACTGTGGACGGGCCGGAACCGGAAATGGTGCTCGATACCTGGTTGCGCCGGATACTGCTCTGTGAACTCGCCGGACGCGAACCGGAGGATCCACGGAACTGGGAAGCCACCCACACCATCTGCCGGGAGGTGTACCGGCGCAGGTTCGCCGAGGGCGATCCGGAGGACGAGGCCGAGGCCCTCTACCACGACCTCGCGCTGGGCCGGCTCGACGGCACGATCGAGTATCTGGGGCGGCCGTTCGCACCCGGCCACGCCGAGTTCGGCCGGAGCGCGGCCACCGCCTGGCTGTCCGATCTGGATCTGATCACCGCCGCCCCGCGCCGCCCGGACGACGCGGGCACCCCGTTCGCGCAGGTCGAGGCGATCGTCCGGGACAACGGCCTGGACCCCGAACACGATCTGGCCTGGTTGATCGCCGCGCTGTGGGTCTCCAACGACCCGCTGGGAGATCCACAGCGGACGCTGGACCGGACCATCGAGAACGAATTCCGGCAATTGGCCCGGGGGCTCGGCCGTGGAGCCCTGTTGCTGTACGAACGGGCGGAGAGGTACCGATGAGCACTCTGATCCAGCCCCCACCGCCCAGCTACCGGAAGTGGTGGTGGGTTCCGGCCACGATCGCGGTGGTGGTCGTGGTCGTCGCCGCCGTGCTCTGGCTGCCCACGGTCTTCCGCACGGACAACAGTTGCGGCGCGGGCGTCGTGCACAGCGGACCACAGAACGAATGTGCCGGGGTCACCGACGGCGGCGTCGTCTTCGCCCCGGAACTCGCCGATATCCAGCAGCGCATCCTCGACGAGAACCGCGCCGTCGAGAGTTCCGGTGCTCCCTCCGTGAGCATTGTGATGCTGTCGCCGATGACCCCGGGCGACAAGACCGAGAGCATCGTGACCATGTCGGGTATCCGGCACCGGCTCGAAGGCGCGCATCTGGCGCAGCTCGCGGCGAATCGCACGCCGATCTGGGGAGACACACCCAAGATCAGGTTGTTGCTGGCCAATCCCGGCAGCGATTTCGCCGAATGGGAAACCGCGGTCGGCGAAATCGAAGCGCGGCGCGATATCGACCGGATCGTCGCGGTCACCGGTATCGCCTTCAGTGTCCAGAACGCGGTCCGGGCCATCGAACATCTCACCGGATTACAGATCCCGGTCGTCGGCTCCACCCTCACCGCCGGCGACCTGCCGATACTCCGCGGATTCCTCCGGGTGTCCCCCACCGCCGCCGAACACGCGCGGACCGCCGCCGAATACCTCGCCACGCGCAGCAAGCGAATACTGATCGTCCGCGACGACAGTCCCGTCGACCACTACGGCCGGACCCTCGCCGAAGCGTTCGCGGCGAGCTTCCCCGACGATCCACAGCGTTTCGCCGGCCAGGCGGAGGGCTACGACTCCGATATCGGCAATGTGGCCAACACCTTCCACTACATGATGCCGAACATATGCCAGAACGCGCCGGACACCATCTATTTCGCGGGCCGGGCCGCGCACGCGCTCGACTTCCTGACCGCGCTCGCCGAACGCCGCTGCCGGGAACCCATCCAGGTGGTGACCGGTGACGATATGCCGTACTACCGCCTCTCGGAGAGCCCCGCCCGGATCGCACTCGAAACGGGTGTCACGGTGCTGTACACGGGGCTCGTGCATCCGCAGGCCTGGCAGGATCATCCGGAACGGTTCAACCGGTTCTCCGTCGAACAGTTCTCGCCCGACTGCGCCGGACCTGTGTGTTATCGCGCGTTCTCCGACGACACCCTCGAGGATTTCGCCGCTGTCATGGAACACGATGCGGTGGTGACGGCTGTCCAGGCGATTCGGCAGGCAGCCGGAAGCGCCGGGACCATTGTCCGTTCCGAGCAGGTGCTGCTGGCGATGAAAAGCCTGCACGGCGCCACCGCGGTCCGCGGGGCCAGCGGGGTGCTCTCCTTCGACGAGAACGGGCTGCCGACCGATAAGCCCATTCCCATCCTGGAGGCGCTGGACGGGAAGCCGCCGCGCTATATCGAACTTCCGTAACCCGTTCCCGCGGAATGAATCCGAGCAGCCGGAACCGCGCTCGTGCTCATGGAAGGC
>JABFXT010000798.1 GCA_013361595.1 Nocardia sp.
GAAGAACCGGGGTCACGAGGGCCCCGGCCCGCCCCGCCGGAGGCGGGGCCATCAATACGAGTCCGAACCCGCGACGCCGGAGGCGGCGCCGTCGACACTGGAGAACCCGTGGCGGTAGTCGTGCTGTTCCACGGCGACCAGATAGGCCGCCTCGCGGCCCGTCAGGCCGAGTCCGCGGGAGAGTGTGTCCAGCCGCGACCAATCGTCGTCGGGCGGTAGCCCGTTGGTCGCCACGGCGGCGGCCACGTTCATCGCGGCCATTGCCTGGGGTTCGGTGAGTGTGCGTCCCGGCAACCAGGACACCACCCAGTAGGCGTCACCTACACATCGGGCGATGTGCGGTGTCATATCGCTGGTCATGATCGACGAGGTCACCACTTGGATTGCCACCGACCTGCTCCCCTCATGAGCGCGACAGCTGACCACCCGAATGTTAGGGGCCCGATCCCGCGCTACCGCCGACCTGTTGGCAAACGGTGAGCAATCGACGCGCAACGGTGACCTTCGTCTCGAACGCTAGTTCTGCTCCGCCTCCGGGGGTTTGCGCGGAGCCGGTCGCGGAACCACGGCCAGGATCGCCGATTCGATATCCGCGCGCCGGTCCGGACCAGATTCCGCGCCCAGGTCGACACAGAACACGTCCACGACGAACGACCCCATCGTCACGACTTTCGCCCACCGCACGTCGGCGCCCGCGGTCGCCAGCACCGCGGCCAGCCGGCAGAGCAGGCCGATCCGATCTTCGGCCCGCAACTGCAGGATCAGCTGTCCGGGAACGGCGGTCTCCGACCACAGCAAGCGCGGTTCGGCCTGGGCATATCGCGCGGCGCCGGGCGTATCCCGCTCCCGGGCGTCCAGGGCCGCCCGGACGTCCAGTTCCCCGGCGGCGGCCCGTTTGATCTCCTGCCGCAGCAGGCCCGCGTCCGGTGGGCCGCCGAATGTCGGTGTGACGACGAAGGTGTTGACCGCCGATTCCCCCGCCCCGCCGACCGACGCCGACAGCACTCGCAGCGAATGCAACGCCAGTACTCCCGCGGTGTTCGACAGCAGTCCCGGGCTGTCCGGGGCGATCACGGTGACGTTGTGGTTGTATTTGCCCTCCCCCGGTACCAATTCGACGTGTACACCGCCGAGGGCGGCCCGGACCAGCAAAGCGTCGGGGATGGGTTCGGGTTCGGGCAGTTCCTCGCCCGCCATCACGGTGCGGCAGCGCCGGACCAGTTCGCCGATCAGCGTGGATTTCCAGTCCCCCCATACGCCGGGGCCGGTGGCCAGCGAATCCGCTTCGGCCAGCGCGTGCAACAGTTCGAGCCGCCGCGGATCGTTGTCCAGCGCGGTGACGACGTACTGCACCGTATCGGGGTCGTCGATGTCCCGGTGCGTGGCGACATCCGGCAACAACAGATGGTGGCGCACCATGGCACTGAGTACTTCGACATCCGAAGGCCACAGACCCAGGCGGCGGCCGATATGGGTCGCCAGATCGGCGCCCACCGCGCAGTGGTCCTCGACCCGGCCCTTGCCGATATCGTGCAGCAGCGCACCGAGTGCCAGCAGATCCGGCCGGGCCACCCGGGTACTCAGCGCGCCGGCGTAGGCGACCGTTTCCACGGAGTGGCGGTCCACTGTCCACACGTGCACGGCATCACGCGGCGGTAGGTCGCGGACCGCACCCCACTCCGGAAGCAACCTGCCCCACAAACCGGTCCGGTCCAATGCCTCGATCGCATCGATCACCCCGCGACCCGCGCCGAGCAGCACCAGCAGATCGTTCAGCGCGTCCTTGGGCCACGGTTCGCGGAGTTCCGGAGCGTCCTCGGACAGCCGGTTCAGGGTCGTCGCCGACATCGGCAACCCGGTCTGGGCGGAGGCGGCGGCGACCCGCAGCACCAGCCCGGGGTCGCGCTGGGGCCGGGCGTCCCGGGCCAGCACCACTTCTCCGGCGTGCTCGACCACACCCTCGTCCAGCGGCCGCCGCACCGGCATCCGGCGCAGCCGGGCCAGACCGCGGCGCGGCAGCGCGTTACCCGCGGTGCGCAGACCCACATCCACCGAATACCCGACGGTGCGGGCCGCGTCGCTGAGGGTGCGCGCCAGATCGAAACGGTCGCCGATCCGCAGCGCGGCCCCGATTTCGTCGGCGTCCTGGGCGCGCAACTGGTCGCGGGCCCGGCCTGCCACCCGGTGCAGTTCGGTGCGCACATCGAGCAGCCGCCGATGGGCCTGGTCCAGTCCGCCGCCGGGCGCGTCCGGGCCGAGCCCGGGCATGGCGTCGGTGAGTTGCGCGATGGCGAGCGCGTCCAGCAGCTGGATATCGCGCAGTCCCCCACGGCCGTTCTTCAGATCCGGTTCACTGCGGTGGGCGACCTGACCGCTGCGTTCCCACCGGGTCCGGACACCGGTGACCAATTCGTCGAACCGGCCCCGGATCCCGCTGCGCCAATCCTTGCGGATCCCGGCGACGACCCGGTCGCTGAGATCGGAGTTGCCGACGATGTGGCGGGCGTCGAGCATGCCGAGCGCGGCCACCAGATCGTCGGCGGCCACTTTCAGCGCATGGGGAACCGTCCGCACACTGTGGTCGAGTTTGATGTGGGCGTCCCACAGCGGATACCAGAGCCGATCGGCTATCTCGGCGACCCGCCGCGGGTCCATATCCTCGTGCAGCAGTACCAGATCCAGATCGGAGTACGGCAGCATCTCCCGCCGCCCGAGCCCGCCGACGGCCATGATCGCCAGACCGCTGTCCGGGGTGATCCCGACTTCGGCGCCCTTGCTGCTGAGCCACAGCTCGTACAGATCCACCAGTGCCGCACGCAGCGACTCGGCGTCCAGCCGGGGATGCCGGGGCGCACCTCCGCCCAACAATTGATCTCGCGCCCGGACCAGATCCGCGGCGCCGTGCGACAGGGCGGCCGGCGTACCGGGCCGCTTACCGCCGGCCCGCCCGGGCTCTCGTTCCTGCCGGTTGTCTCCCAACGAAACCACCACCCGTTCACGCAGGCGACCCCGCCCCGACCGGTAACCGGTGGGAGCGGGGCCGCGTCATCGTTGTGCACCCGCTGTCGCGCTCGCCGCGCGCCGGGTCTATAGCGCGTCGGTGCCGCGTTCCCCGGTCCGGACCCGGACGATCGTCTCGACCGGGGTCACCCAGACCTTGCCGTCACCGATCTTGCCGGTGCGCGAGGCCTCGACGATCAGATCCACGACCCGGTCCACGGTGGCGTCGTCGACCACGACCTCGACCCGCACCTTCGGCACGAAATCGACCGAGTACTCCGCACCGCGGTAGACCTCGGTGTGGCCTTTCTGCCGTCCGTAGCCCTGGACCTCGCTCACGGTCATACCGAATACGCCCGCCTGCTCCAGGCCGGTCTTGACGTCTTCGAGCGTGAACGGTTTGACGATTGCGGTGATCAGTTTCATGGGGTTCATGCCTCCTTGCCGGCCGAACGAGCGGTTCCACCCAGTGCAGCGAAATCGTATGCCGTCTCCGCGTGCTCGGAATCGTCCATACCGTTGGATTCCGCTTCGGCGTCGGCGCGCAGGCCGATCGTGAACTTGATCGCGTACGCGATCACCAGCGCGATCACGAAGGAGTACACGAGAACAGCGACCGCGCCGAGGGTCTGGCGACCCAGCAGCTCGAGATCACCACCGTAGAACAGGCCTTCGGCACCGGCGGGCGCCTCGGGCGCGGCGAACAAGCCGATCAGCACCGTGCCGAGGATACCGCCGACCATGTGGATTCCCACGACGTCGAGCGAATCGTCGTAACCGAGTTTGAACTTCAGGCTCACCGCCAGGGCGCAGACCGCGCCCGCGATGGCGCCGATGGCCAGGGCACCCAACACGTTCACCGAAGAGCAGGAGGGGGTGATGGCGACCAGACCGGCGACGATACCGGAGGCGGCACCCAGCGAGGTGGGTTTGCCGTCGCGGACCTTCTCGACCACCAGCCAGGCGATCATCGCCGCGGCGGTGGCGACCAGTGTCGTGATGAAGGTGGCACCGGCGACGCCGTCGGCCGCGGCAGCCGAACCGGCGTTGAAGCCGAACCAGCCGAACCACAGCAGGGCGGCACCCAGCATGACGAACGGCAGGTTGTGCGGGCGGAAGGGGGTTTTCGGCCAGCCCGCGCGCTTACCCACCACGATGGCCAGCGCGAGCGCGGCGGCACCGGAGTTGATGTGGACGGCGGTACCACCGGCGAAGTCGATGGCCTCGACCTTCTCCATGATCCAGCCGCCGCCCCACACCCAGTGCGCGACCGGGAAGTACACCACGGTGGCCCATACGGCGCTGAACACCAGCCAGGCGGTGAACTTCAGGCGGTCGGCCACCGCACCGGAGATCAGCGCGACGGTGATGATCGCGAACATCGCCTGGAACGCGACGAAAACCGTCGCGGGCAGGGTTCCGATCAGCGGAACACCCGCCGATTCGTCACCGAATCCGGCGATCAGGGTCTTCAGGCCGAAGAACTGCCCGGGGTCCCCGACCAGTCCGCCTTTGTCGGTGCCGAAGGCGACCGAGAAGCCGTACAGAACCCAGAGCACGGTGACGACAGCCATCGCGCTGATGCTCATCATGATCATGTTGAGGACGTTCTTCCCGCGGACCATGCCGCCGTAGAAGAACGCCAGCCCGGGTGTCATCAACAGGACGAGCGCCGCGCTCGTCAGTATCCAAGCGGTGTCGCCGGCGTTGGGCGCGCCGATCACGGTTTCCACCAGTTTCCTCCCTCCTCCTCTGGCCCGCCGCTCGCGCGACATCGGGCCCGCTACTGAAGGGTCCTCATTCGGTGTTTCATCCGTGACGCCCGGGTGTTTCACCTAGGTGAATGGATCGCGCCGCAATGTTTCGAGCGTGTTGCCGAGGCTGAGCAGAGGTTTCCGGGTGATCTGTGCGACACGCCGGAGCTGCGCGGATCTAGCCGAGGAGCGCGTCCACGAAGGCCGACGGCTCGAACGGGGCCAGATCGTCGGCACCCTCGCCCAGGCCCACCAGTTTCACCGGTACGCCGAGCTCATGCTGGATCTGGAAGACGATTCCGCCCTTGGCGGTGCCGTCGAGCTTCGTGAGCACCACCCCGCTGATATCGACGACCTCGGCGAAGATACGGGCCTGGGCCAGACCGTTCTGACCCACGGTCGCGTCGAGGACGAGCAGTACCTCGTCCACCGAGGCCTTCTTCTCGACCACTCGTTTGACCTTGCCGAGCTCGTCCATGTGCCCGGTCTTGGTGTGATGGCGTCCCGCGGTATCGATCTGCACCACATCGACTCCGGCGTCGATACCGCTGGAAACGGCGTCGAACGCGACGGCGGCCGGATCGGCGCCCTCACGCCCGCGCACGGTCTCCGCGCCGACCCGTTCGCCCCAGGTCTGCAACTGGTCGGCCGCGGCGGCCCGGAAGGTGTCCGCGGCACCGAGCAGCACCCGGCGGCCGTCGGCCACCAGCACCCGCGCGAGCTTTCCGGTGGTGGTCGTCTTGCCGGTGCCGTTCACCCCGACCACCAGCAGGATCGACGGATGGTCGGCGTGCGGCAGTGCGCGCACCGAGCGGTTCAGCTCCGGGCGCAGCGATTCGATCAGCACCTCACGCAGGATCGCTCGCGCGTCCTCGGCGCTGCGGACACTGCGCGCGGCCATCTCCTCACGTAGCCGTTCCACGATGACGGTGGTGACCGCGGTACCGATATCGGCCAGGACGAGGGTGTCCTCGACCTCTTCCCAGGAATCCTCGTCCAGGTCGCCGCCGCCCAGCAGGCCCAGCAGGCTCTTGCCGACCGCGTTCTGGGATCGGGACAACCGGCCGCGCAGCCGGGTCAGCCGGCCCGAGGTCGGCGCGATCTCCTCGACCTCGGGGACCAGATGGGCTCCGGCGGCGGTATCGGGGGCGACCACCGGGGCTTCGGCGCCCGCTTCGGCAGATGCGTCCGCCTCGGGTGCCGCAGGAGCGGTGGGAGCGGTATCGGTCTCGGTGTCTGCCGCGGCGGCGGTATCGGTCACCGCAGCCTCGGCCGGGGTGGTCGTCTCGGGTGCCGGGGTCTGCGCCGCGTCGGGCGAGACGGTGCCGGCCGTCGCGGACTCCGCGGCGGCGGTATCGGTATCGGCGGTATCGGTCTCGGGCAGCGGTACGTCGGTGATGCCGCGACGCGGCGCGTCGCGGGGGACCGCGGCATCGTCACCGATATGCGGCTGCCCCTCCACATCGGTCCGCTCAGTGGGACTCGGAGCCGGCGATTCGACAGGGCTCGGCCCCGGCGGCACGGGGGCGGCCGTCGCACCCTGGCCGCCTTGGCTGAAGGTGAATCCACCCGCCGCCCGATACCCGCCCGAGCGGTCGGTCAGCTCGTCTTTCTCCGCCGGTGCCGTCAGCGACACCCGGCCGCGCTTGTACCGGACGAAACCGGCCACGAGCGCCACCAGCAGAACGGCGGCGATCACTGCGATCAGAATCCAGGCTTGCGCACTCACGCCGCCCATCCTTGCAGAGCGTGCCCGGGCCGCAGGTCACCCGGCCCGGGGCCGCGCGGCGAGCGGTCCCGGCTGTCCCGGTCCTCCGGTACATCCCCAGCTCAGCCCCGCGAACACGGCCGGTGAGATTTCTTGTCCTGCGGAACTTCTCGCTACAGGCCAATAGGATCGGCGATGTGACCGATCGAAACGTGCTTGGGGGTCCGCTACAAGAGTGCGGTACCGATCCTCTGACCGGCTTCTACCGGGACGGCTGCTGTAGCACCGGCCCGGAGGATCTGGGCAGCCACACCGTGTGCACGGTCGTCACAGCAGAGTTCCTCGAACATCAGGCGTCGATCGGAAACGATCTGAGCACGCCACGTCCGGAGAACAACTTCCCCGGGCTCCAGCCGGGGGACAGATGGTGTGTCGTGGCGGTGCGCTGGTTACACGCGCACGAGGACGGTGTCGCCGCGCCGGTGGTGCTGGCGGCGACCCATGAGAATGCCCTGGAAGTGATAGCGATGGAGATCCTCCGAAAATACGCGGTAGACGTACCCGACGACGTCAGCGATCTGCTCTGAGCGCGGGCGGGACCGCGGCGCCACCCGGTATTTCCGGGTGGCGGATCATTCCGCCGTACTACCGGCCGCCGCGAGATCCTGCCCCCGTAGCCGCTGCGAGATGACCTGGGTGATGCCGTCACCGCGCATACTCACGCCGTAGAGCGCGTCGGCGATCTCCATCGTCGGCTTCTGGTGGGTGATGACGATCAGCTGGCTCTTCTCCCGCAACTGTTCGAACAGCCCGATGAGGCGGCGCAGATTGGTGTCGTCGAGCGCCGCCTCCACCTCGTCCATGACATAGAAGGGCGAAGGACGGGCACGGAAGATGGCGACCAGCAACGCCACCGCGGTCAGCGATTTCTCGCCACCGGAGAGCAGCGACAGCCGCTTCACCTTCTTACCGGGCGGCCGGGCCTCCACTTCGATACCGGTGGTGAGCATATCGGTGGGATCGGTCAGCAGCAGCCGGCCGTCGCCGCCGGGGAACAGGGCCGCGAAGACCTGGACGAACTCGCGTTCCACGTCGGCGTAGGCGTCGGTGAACACCTGCAGGATCCGGGAATCGACCTCGGCGACCACGTCCAGCAGGTCCTGGCGGGCCTTCTTGACGTCCTCGAGCTGTGTGGCCAGGAAGTTGTAGCGCTCCTCGAGCGCCGCGAACTCCTCCAGCGCCAGCGGGTTGACCTTGCCGAGGGTGGCCAGATCCTTCTCGGCACGTTTGGCGCGGCGCTCCTGGGAGGCGCGGTCGAACGGCATCGGCGCGGGCGCGGTGACCTGTTCACCGCGCTCTTTCGCCTGCTCGTACTCGCGTATCTCGAGCTCGCTGGGCGGTAGCGCGGCCTGCGGACCGTATTCGGCGATCAGATCGTCGAGTGCGATACCGAACTGTTCGGCGATGGTCGCTTCCAGCTGTTCGATCCGCAGCGCCGCCTGCGCTTTGGCGACCTCGTCGCGATGCACCGCGTCGGTGAGCTGTCCGAGCTGGGCGCTCAGGGCCCGTACCCGTTCTTTGATCCGGTCCACCTGACCGGCGCATTCGGTGCGCCGCCGGACCAGTTCGTCGCGACGGCCGGCGGCGGCCGCCACCACCTTCTCGAGTTCGGCGGCCAGATCCGCACCGGACTCGGCGACCGCCGCGGCC
>JABFXT010000732.1 GCA_013361595.1 Nocardia sp.
GACAGCGATACCGGATCTCCGGTGAACGAGAACGCGGCGGCCCAGGCCTGACCCGCGCCCCGGGCGCCGACGGTGGACACACCGTCGGCGCCCGTGGCGTTTCCGGGCCCCGCGAGCCGGCCGGAGGGTCTCCGGCACCGTCGGGACGCGAGCCGGCCATCCGTTACGCTCGCCTACGTGCTCGCACCTGAGCGGCGAACGCGCGCCGACGTCATCACCGCAGCCGCGATCGCCGTCTTCGTGGTGATCGCGGTGATCGCGGCATGGGCGACCAGTGGGGTGGCGAACACCGAATCCATCGTCGCCGACGAGCCGGCCCGGCCGCCGCAGCCCGCCGCGAAACTTCCCGGAAAGCTCCAGGAGCTGTGGCGTGCCCCCGATACGGTGAGCACCCGGGCACTCACCTCCGAAGGGGTGGTGGTGACCGCGGCCGACGGCAGCGTGGTCGGGCACGATCCGCGAACCGGCGAGCAGGTGTGGCGCTTCACCCGGGAATTGCCGCTGTGCGGGGTCGAATCCCAGTTCGGCATGGTCGTGGCCGTCTACCGCACCGATCGCGGCTGCAGCGAGACGACCATGGTCGCCGGCGCCGACGGTCGGCGCCGGACAGCCCGCAGCAGCTATATGGACGATCGGGTGCGGCTGTCGGTGGACGGCACCTATGTGGTCGCCCAGGGCCCCGACCGACTCGAGGTCTGGCGCTCGGATCTGGTGCGCACCCTGGAATACGGCTATGTCGACGCCAAGGAGAACTGGAAGACCCAGCCGCGTAAGGGCTGCGAGTTCCTGTCGGCCGGCTCCAGTCCGTCCCGGTTGGCGGTGTTGGAGCGCTGCCCGGGCGAACCGGCGGACCGGATCTCGGTGCTGGCACCCGCCCCCAAGGACGACAATGTTCCCGAGGAGTACGGGTCACATCTGCTCGAGGGTGCGGGTGCGGCTTCCCCCGACGCTCGCGTGATCGCGGTATCGGACAACCGGATCGCGGTCTATCAGCCCGGCACCGGCGGCACCGACCCCGCGGCCCCACGGCTGACGGTCCTCGACGCCAAGGGCAATCCGATCGTGGTGCAGGAACTCTCGGCCCCGCTCGACAAGACCACGGCGACCGTCCGCACCTCTTCGGCCTTCCTGGTGTTCACCGGGAACAGTGTCATCGCCTTGAACGCCAATACGTTCGAGCCGATGTGGACCGCCGCCGAAGCGCTCGGCACGCCGGTGCCGATGGCCGGGAAGCTACTGCTGCCGGTACCCGGCGCGATCGCCGCCCTCGACCCGTCCACCGGCGCGCAGGTGAGCCGGATACCGGTCGCCCGACCCGATTACGGCGGCGGGCCCATCTCGCTGGGTGTACTCGGCAACGTGGTGCTCGAACACCGGGACGGCCGGCTCGTGGCCCTCGCCGATCCGGCTACCACCGATGCGCCGCGCGGCGATACCGAACGGCCCGCAAAACCGTTGGGCTGAACCGTTTTCTGTCGGTGCCCTCCGGCAGACTGCGCGCCATGACCGAAGCAGCAGGCCGGCTCGACACGGCCCCCGTGGCCGAAAACCTCCGCTACGACGACCCCACCGCCCCGTGGAATCAGGCCACCGAGCAGGGCCCGGCCGACTGGAACGCCGAGGTGATCCGGGAGTTCCGGGCCAACGGGGGAAAGGTCGGCGGAGCCTACGCGGGAGCCGAACTGCTGCTGCTCACCACCACCGGTGCGCGTTCCGGTTAACGGCATGTGGTTCCGCTGGGTGCGCTCTATCGCGGCGAAACCCTCTACATCAGTTCGTTCGCCGAGGGCGGCTACCCCTCCTGGTATCACAATGTGCGCGCCGATCCCGCGGTGATCGTGGAGTCGGGCGATCACGTGTACCACGGCACCGCCCGGGTCCTCACCGGCGCGGCCTACGACGAATTCGCGGCCTGGGTGCTGGCGAACAATCCGCTGCTCGCCGAGTTCCAGGCCACCACCGACCAGCCGGTGCCCCTGGTCGTGCTCACCCTCGCGAAATGATTCCGGCCGCCGGTGCGGGCTCGGCGTCACCGCCGGGATCCGGCCGGGCATGATGGACCGTATGCCCGGCCTCGACGATGCCCGCGTGGTACTGCTCCGCCACGGCGAGACCGAGTGGTCGGTACAGCATCGGCATACCGGCCGCACCGATATACCGCTCACTCCCGCCGGTATCCGGCAGGCCACGGCCGCCGGCCGGGTCCTGGCCGGGCTGGCGCTGCGCGATCCGCTCGTCTACGTCAGTCCCCGGCTGCGCGCCCGGCACACCGCCGAACTGGCCGGGCTGGCCGAGCACACGACCGATCCGGACCTGGCCGAATGGGATTACGGCGATTACGAGGGCTGGACCACCCCGGAGATCCGGGCCCAGGATCCCGCCTGGACGGTGTGGACGGGCGCTGTCCCCGGTGGCGAATCCGCCGCCGAGATCGGCGGTCGCGCCGACCGCGTCCTGGCCCGGGCCGCCGCGGTACTCGGCGAACGCGATGTGGTGCTGGTCGGGCACGGCCATTTCTCCCGCGCCCTCATCGCCCGGTGGCTGGGTTTCGAGGTCCGGGAGGGGCGCCGTTTCGCACTCACCACCGCCGCGGTGAGTGTGCTCGGCTACGAACACGAGGACGCCACGTTGTGGGCGCACGATCTCCGCCCGGATCAGCCCTGATGAGTCATCCGGGTGACCGCGCACCCGTTCCCGAACCGGCAAGGAGCCCGCATCCGTGACATCCACCCCGCTCGTTCGCCGTGCCGCGCCCGGCGATGTGCCCGCCCTGGTCGATCTGGTCTACGGCCTCGCCGAATACGAGAAGGCCCGCGATGAATGCACCCTGACGGCCGAACAATTGCATACCGCGCTGTTCGGTCCGGAGCCCGCGGTTTTCGCCCATGTGGCGTTGTACGACGGGGTGATCGCCGGTTGCGCCATCTGGTTCTTGAATTTCTCCACCTGGGACGGCGTTCACGGGATCTACCTCGAGGATCTCTATGTCACGCCAGAGGCCCGCGGCAGCGGTCTCGGCCGGGCCCTGCTCGCTGCCCTCGCGCAGGAGGCGCGCACCCACGGTTACAGCCGGGTGAGCTGGTCGGTGCTCACCTGGAACACACCCTCCATCGGGTTCTACGAATCCCTGGGTGCCCGAGTCCAGGACGATTGGGTGGGCTACCGCCTGTCCGGTGGAGCACTCGCCGCGCTGGCCGCGGAATCCACCGACGCCGGGTGAACCACCGCGCCGGCCGGTCCGCTCACTCCTCGTCCGCGGCGCCGTACTCCTGCGCCGCCCAGCGCGACGTGGGCGGCGCGAACAACAATCCCAGCGCCCCCAGCGCCACTACTCCCAGCGCCGTCCCGTACAGCGGCTGACCCGATCCGAACAGCAGCGACCACACCACCGGCAGCAACAGCAGCTGAGTGATGACCGCGATCGCTCGTCCCCACCGCTGCCCGAACAGCAGCCCGATCCCGGAGGCCAGGACCGCACCGCCGAGAATCCCGAACCACATGGCCGTGCCGTACCCGCTGATGGTGTCCTCCCGATGCCCCAGCAACGCCCGCACGATCAGCACCGCCGCCACGGTCACCGCGATCGCGCCCTCCAGCGTCACCAACCCCCCGGCCCCACGAACGGTCCCGGGCACACCACCGACGTCTTTTCGCTCGACCACCCGGCCAGCTTAGGTGGGACCGCCCGAGGCAGCCCCCGCAGGCGGGATACCCGCAACGTCGACTGCCAGCGGAAACCGGTACCACATCATTATCGCCTTGGCCGACTACCGCTACAGCCGGCGCCCGACGGCGATCAGCCGCAGTGCTCGGGCCCTGACAGCCACGAGTTGCTGGAGGTGGCACCGCCCCAACTGATGCAGGTGCCCGCAGCGTTGACTTTCACCGGGCCCGCGTAGGTGGTGTACTTTCCGTCGTCCTCAATGTAGTCGGCGAAAGATCCGTTCGACTTCTGCTTCGCGATCCGCGCAAGCAATCGGGTAGCGGTTCCCGGGTTGTTCTTCCACGTGACCACACAGTTGGTTGTCCCGTTGTAGAGCAGGTGGATGCGTGCGCCGGGCAGGTCACGGTGGTCGATTTCGTGGTAGCCCCCGCCGCACGCCGCGACCGGCGACGACGCCGCAGCTGCTGGGCCGGCCACAGCCAGCGATCCAGCGAGCGCAACTCCCGCGACAATAGTCGGCACAACTATTCTGTTGAGCACACGCATGTGTTCGATACCCCTCAGAGTAAAGTTTCTGGTCTGCCACACGCTACGGTCGGAGCGCGAAACCGACTCGTATCCGATTCCCAAAATCGAGAAGCCGGCCTGTGTGACAGCTGGAGTCGCTTGCCTCATGACCGCAGCCGCCGCCATGGACGCAGTCCAGTAGGGTGCGTAGGTGCGGACGTTGTTGATCGTCAACCCGAATGCGACTTCTACCACGGCGGCTACCCGTGATCTGCTCGCGCACGCGCTGGAGAGCCGGACCCAGTTGACGGTGGCGCATACTCAGCATCGCGGGCATGCCGCCGAGTTGGCGCAGTGGGCGGCGACCAATGAGATGGATCTGATCGTCGTGCACGGCGGGGACGGGACCGTCAACGAGACGATCAACGGGTTCGTGCCTCTTCCGCAGCTGGACGACGGTCAGGTGTGGCGGCCGCGGCTGGGGATCATTCCCGGGGGTTCGGCCAATGTGTTCGCGCGGTCGCTGGGTATCGAATCCGATCCCGTGGCGGCCACCAATCAGTTGATCGATCTGTTGAAGGCCGGAGATTCCGATCGCCGGATCGGGTTGGGGCTCACCGATGATCGCTGGTTCTGTTTCAGTGCCGGGGTGGGGTTGGACGCCGATGTGTGTGCCGCGATCGATTCGGCTCGCGCGAAGGGGCATACCGCGACACCGGCGCGTTATCTGCGGACAACGGTCCGGCAGTTCTTCCGCGCCAAGCGGGATCGGCCGGAGGTCACCGTGCACGTCCCCGGGCGCGAACCGGTTTCCGGTGTTCATTACGCCTTTGTGACGAATACCAGTCCGTGGACTTATCTGAACGCGACTCCGGTACGAACCAATCCGGGCACCCGGTTCGAATCGGGGCTCGGTGTGTTCGCCGTGCGAACCATGGCGTTACTGCCTACACTGCGCCTGGCGACACAACTGCTGTCGCCGAACTCAGAACCGAAGTCGCGGAAATTGTTCCGTGACGACGATGTCCCGTCGGTGCGCATCACCTGCGCAGATCCGATCGGTTTGCAAATCGACGGCGACTTCATCGGTGAACGAGACGTGGTGGATTTCACCGCTGTGCCCAACGTCCTGGACGTGGTCGCCCCGCGGCCGGTTTGAACTGACGCATTCGGGAAATACATCCCGTTGTGCTGCAGAAACCGGCGTAGGCGAGTACAAAGGACTGCGGCAGGTCCCCGATGCGGGACTTCAGTGCGTGAGCTTCCCCACGGTGCATCGGATACCTATTGACATCTACGGTGTTCGTGAAAGCATTCACAAGCAACCGTGCGGAAACATTCAGTTCGCTCAAGTGAACGACCCACCAACCGATCGGCGCCCTGTACGGCGCCCTACTAAGGAGCAGAAGGAATGGACTGGCGCCATAAGGCCATCTGTCGCGACGAGGACCCTGAACTGTTTTTCCCGGTGGGCAACAGTGGTCCTGCGCTCGCGCAGATTGCCGATGCCAAGCTGGTCTGCGCTCGCTGCCCTGTTACCGCCGAATGCCTGTCCTGGGCTCTGGGATCCGGGCAGGACGCCGGTGTATGGGGCGGAATGAGCGAAGACGAGCGGCGTGCGCTCAAGCGCCGCAATGCGCGCACCCGGACTCGGACGGCCGTCTAGAGCACGGGGAAGCGATTACCGGACCCAGCCCGGTCCGGGGAGTCGCGATTGCCCGGCACCAGTATTCTGGTGCCGGGCTGAATTTTTTCTACGGCCGTCCCGGCCAGCCGCCCGGAGTTTGCCGGAATATCTCCCAGCAAATTATCGCCGTGTTTTCGACCACAGATGATCACGGGTATGCATAATTGAAACCGGCGAGTTTCCGTCGGGTATCAACGTGCCGGACGACGCCCCAGTGGCACCCGGAGCACCGCGTCCGTTCCGATATCGGCGCCCGGATGCAGGCCGATCGTGCCACCCAACTCCGCGGTCACCAGGGTGCGCACGATCTGCAGGCCCAGACTGTCGGAGGACTGCAGACTGAACCCCTCCGGCAGCCCACGCCCGTCGTCGCTGATGATCACATCCAGCCAGCGCGCCGAACGCTCCGCCCGGATGGTCACCGTGCCGTTCTGGCCGCCGTCGAAAGCATGCTCGATCGCGTTCTGCACCAACTCGGTCAGGACCATCACGAGCGGGGTCGCGCGTTCGGCCGAGAAGACACCCAGTGATCCTGCCCGGCGCACCGTGATCCGGGCCGTGTGCACCGTGGCGACATCGGCCATGATCGGCAGCAACCGGTCCACCACCTCGTCCAGATCGACTTCCTCGTCGACCGACATCGACAACATCTCGTGCACCGAAGCGATCGAGGTGACCCGGCGCACCGATTCGGTGAGCGCCACCCGCGCCTCCTCGTTCTCGGTGCGGCGCGCCTGCAACCGCAACAGCGCGGCAACGGTCTGCAGATTGTTCTTCACCCGGTGATGGATCTCGCGGATGGTGGCGTCCTTGCTGAGCAACGCCCGGTCCCGCCGCTTCACCTCGGTCACGTCGCGCACCAGCACCGCGGCCCCGGCCAATTCCCCGTGCGGCCGCAGCACCAGAGTGCGCAGCAGCACCGTGGCACCACGGGCCTCCACCTCCATCCGGCGACCGGTGCGCCCCGCCAGTGCGGCCTGGATATCTCCGACCACCTCCTGGGCATCGAACGGATCCGTGACCAACGACCTCGTCGTGGTCGCCAGATCCTGCCCCGCCAGATCGGCCTGCAACCCCATCCGGTGATACGCCGACAGCGCGTTCGGGCTCGCGTAGGTGACGGTGCCCTCGGTGTCGAGCCGGATGAATCCGTCGCCCGCCCGCGGACTGGAATGGGTGGCAGCACGGTCCTCGGTGGTCGGGAACGTCCCGTCCGCCATCATCTGGCACAGATCGTCGGCGCATGCCACATAGGCGATCTCCAGGCTGCTGCGCACCCGCGACCGCTGCCGGTCGGTATCGCGACTGAGCACCGCGATCACATCGTCCCCGCAGCGCACCGGAATCGCCTCCCGGATCGCGTGCACGGGATGCGGGTGATAAACCCCCTGCGCCTCCCCCTCGGTATCGGTCCGCACGATCTCGCCACGAGTGAGCGCTTCGAACACCTGCGAATGCTCGGAATGCTGCGCCGTGGTGCCGACGAGATCCTCCAGATGCACTGTCGGCGCGGTGGTCGGGCGGCACTGTGCGACACAGACGATATCGGCGCCGTCGTGCACCGGGCCGGCCCCCACCCACAACAGCAGATCGGAAAACGACAGATCGGCGAGCAACTGCCAGTCACCGACCACCCGCTGCAGATGATCCACAGCCAACCCGGGAAGGTCGGTGTGCTCGGCCAGCAGATCACTCAGTGTCGACATACCCACGACCTTTCCACAATCCCCACCCGACCTCGCCCGCTGCCGCTTCCCCGGGGCCACTTGGGATTCAGTTCACAGAGAACGTTGTCCGAGCAGCATTGACCGGGCAGAACCGGGCAGCGCTGCCGGGGTTTGTCCGCGCAGCACTGCGGGGTCTGTCCACGCGGCCGAAACCATCGTCGGCACTGCGGGATCCGGGTACGGGCCCGGCAGCGGCCGGTCGGCCGGGGTGGGCTGGAACGCGGGGTGTGGGCGGTTGGGAGTGGGCTTGCTCTCAACAGTGATGAGCGGGCTTGCTCACGACAGCGAGAGGCGGGTCCGCCCAACGAAGGTGGGAAGGCGGGCTCACCCACGACAGCAAGAAGGCAGGCTCACCCGCGAAGGCGAGGGGGCAGGTTCACCCGCGAAGGCGAGGGGGCAGGCGCACCCACGAAGGCAAGGGGGCAGGCGCACCCACGAAGGCGAGAGGGTGGGGTTGCTCGCGAAGGTGCTGTGTTTTCGGCGCGCTGGCGCGCGCGGGGTTGAGGCCCCCGAAGTCTCGCCGTTCAGGCCTCGAGACTCGAGCCTTCGGCTCATGCGCTTTCGTGGCCTGAACGGCGAGACGGGCC
>JABFXT010000313.1 GCA_013361595.1 Nocardia sp.
AGCTGAATTATCATCGAGGCGGTGAGCACTCCGTCGCCGGATACGGCGATCCGATCCGATTCGGGTACGGCATACAAGCCCCTTCGCGTACTGGCGATCACCACGACGCTCGTCTCCGTCCTGATGATCCTGTTCGCTGTCCCGTGGTGGACGCTGGTGATATCCGGAAATCGCTGGCCGGTACCCGTGGTCGCGCTGGGAACCGCCGTCTTCGCGATCGCTCTCGTGGCGTTGCCGGTGACGATGGTATCGAGCCACGGCCGCCGGCACCTCGACTGGGCCGGGCGGTTCGGCGACTCCCTCCTGGGGATCATCTGGGTGCTCTTCGCGTGGTCGGTGATCGGCACGATCGCGCGGTTCGTCCTCGGCTTCGCCGGTGTGCCGGACCCGGTGCGCTCGCGGTCGGTGGCCGTCGCGGTCGTTCTCGTGGCGGCGGTCCTCCTGATCTGGGGCAATCGGGAGGCCATGCGAATTCCGCGGATCGAATATGTGGACGTCACACTGCCGCGACTCGGCCCGGGCCTGGACGGCATCCGGATCGTCGCCGTCACCGATACACATTTCGGTCCCATCGACCGGACATCGTGGTCGCGTGGAGTCGCGGCGGCCGTGAACGAGCTACGTCCCGATATCGTCGCCCATGTCGGCGATATCGCCGACGGCCCCGTGGAACGACGACGTGTGCAGGCGGCCCCGCTCGCCACCATGGACGCCGGGCGCTAGCCAGGGTCTATGTCACCGGCAACCACGAGTATCTCGGCGAGGCGCAGGCCTGGCTCGACTACATGGATTCGATCGGCTGGAAAACTCTGCACAACAGTCATCTCGTCGTCGAGCGCGGCGGCGACCGCCTCGTCGTGGCGGGCGTCGACGATGCCACCGCGAAGTCGTCGAAACTCAGTGGTCACGGCGCGAGTTTCGAAGATGCCCTGGCCGGAGTGGATCCCGAGCTTCCGGTGCTCATGCTCGCGCATCAACCCAAGCAGGTTTTCGAGTCCGCGGCGGCCGGTGTCGACCTCCAGATCGCCGGCCACACCCACGGCGGCCAGATCTGGCCGTTCAACTTCCTGGTCCGGCTCGATCAACCCACCGTCCACGGGTTGAGCCGCCACGGTGAACGGACCCAGCTGTACACCAGCCGGGGCACCGGTTTCTGGGGTCCGCCGTTCCGGATCTTCGCACCCAGCGAGATCACGGTGCTGACGCTTCGTTCCGTGTGACGCCGGCCGATATCCGGGCGGGTGCGCCGGACTCGGCGAGCACCGTCCGGAACGTCACCGACACCCGCCGCCCGCGCGGCACCCGGCCGGCCGGAGAGGGATCGGTTCGGCGCGCCGCGATGGTGTGCCGCCACCGGTAGCGCGCGGCGCCCGTCATCTCGCACAAACTCCCGGTCCCCAGCGCGACCGGCACCCGGACTCCGCTGTCGGGATCGAGGAAGTCCATCGTGCAGGCCGAGCCGAGACTCAGCGTGGCCACAACCGGGCCGAAACACGGCACACAGTCGACATGTGGGCTGATGCCCTGCCCGGGCAGATACTCGTTGACGATGACTTGATCGGGCCGAATCTCCCACTCCAGCCGCTCGACCAGCTCACGCGCCCATCCGGGCAGCGGCGGCGCGGGTGCGGACGCGGCGACCGAACGCCGTCCGTAATCGTAGCGATGACCGAAATGCTGTACCCGACGCCGTAATTCGTTCGACCACGGTGCCGCGTCGATCGCGGCCACGAGCGCGCCCTGCTCCCGCGAATCGATCCAGTCGTCCGCACAGCGCAGACCGTCCACGCCCGCGATACTCGCGAATTCGGTGCTCACACTGACTACGGTGGCACACCGGGCCGGAGGCGTCGCGGTAGGTCGTCCTCGGCTGTGAGAACGTTCCCGGGGCTCCGGGCCGGACGGTCAGGTCGCGCTGCCCCCGCCGCAACCACCACCGGTGCATCCGGTTCCGTTGTGGCGGCTGTTCACCGGTCCTGCTTCGGGGCCCGGTCCGCGCCGGCGGGCCCGGGTGCCGATCCGCTGCGTAGGAGCCTGACCAAGCGGCGTGCATGTTCACCATCGGCACCGGCCGCAAGTGCCACGCCGGTGGCCAGCGTCAGGACATCGGTCGTGGTGACATCCGGTCGCAGCGCCGTCCGGGCGCGCTCCACCAGTACATCGGCAGCGGCAGTTATCGACGTGTGCCATTCCTCGAACAGTGGCGTCCGGCGGTCGCCGGGTCCCTCGGTGGCGGCCAGGGCGGTCGATCCGGGCTGCCGCCTTGTCGCTGGGTGACGCGAACCCGGTGGCCCATCACGTCACGAACATCGTGTTCACCGAAGCTCACG
>JABFXT010000653.1 GCA_013361595.1 Nocardia sp.
CCTATTAACCCCGGTTCTTCACTCCTGCGCTCCTCCGCTTCGCTCCCCCGCTCCGTCGCTCCAGAACCGGGGCGGGCCCCGACTGCGGATGCAGGCCATTCTGAGGAGAAAAGAGATCCCTACCAGGCGCACCCACACACACCCGCGTGGGGCCACGGCACTGTAAATGTTCGATGGTCGCCGACGTCTGGATGGCCGACCGGCACCGCTCATCGCATTGCACTCGATCAGTGGGCCCCACCCTGGCCTTCGGCGGCGGGGATTCGGGCTGTCTCGGTGGGCCGCTGGGGAACTGGCGGGATTAACCGTCGGTCGATGGATCGGTCCGGGGCGGGTAGGGTCGGCGGCGAAAAATTGCACATGCCAACGGGGGCTCGCACCAGCGGGCTGAGAGGACGGCTAGCTCTACGGAGCGTTCAGGGCCGTCGACCGTATGAACCTGACCGGGTAATGCCGGCGTAGGGAGAAAATATGACGACCACACCTGTCGATTCCGTGACCATCGGTCCGATCGAGGGCAGCGTCAAGCACTACCGGGAAGTCGGCGATCTGCGTATTCCGATGCGCCGGATCGGGCTGACCAACGGTGACAGTTTCGATGTCTACGACACGTCCGGGCCGTACACCGACGCGGCGGCCACCATCGACCTCGAGGCCGGGTTGCCGGCGCTCCGGGACGGCTGGGCGAAGCCGGATCTGCCCGGACCGCGTACTCAGCTGGCGTGGGCGCGGGCCGGGATCGTGACGGCGGAGATGCGGTTCATCGCCGCCCGGGAAGGGGTCGCGCCGGAGGTGGTGCGCGCGGAGGTCGCGGCCGGGCGGGCGGTGATCCCGGCCAATCACCGGCATCCGGAGCTGGAGCCCACCGTGATCGGCAAGAAATTCCTGGTGAAGATCAACGCCAATATCGGCAATTCGGCGGTCTCGTCGTCGATCGCCGAAGAGGTGGAGAAGATGGTGTGGGCGACTCGATGGGGTGCCGACACCATCATGGATCTGTCCACCGGTAAGAACATCCACGAGACCCGCGAGTGGATTCTCCGCAACTCTCCGGTCCCGGTCGGCACGGTGCCGATCTATCAGGCGCTGGAGAAGGTGAACGGCGATCCGGCCGCTCTCACCTGGGAGATCTACCGCGATACCGTTGTCGAGCAGTGCGAACAGGGCGTCGACTATATGACGGTGCATGCGGGGGTGCTGCTGCGCTATGTGCCGCTCACCGCGAAACGGGTCACCGGCATCGTGTCCCGGGGCGGTTCGATCATGGCCGCCTGGTGTCTGGCCCATCATCGGGAGTCGTTCCTGTACACCCATTTCGAGGAATTGTGCGAGATCCTGGCCCGCTACGACGTCACGTTCTCGCTGGGTGACGGTCTGCGGCCCGGTTCGATCGCCGATGCCAACGACGAGGCCCAGTTCGCCGAACTCCGCACACTCGGCGAATTGACCAAGGTCGCGAAATCGCACGGTGTCCAGGTGATGATCGAGGGCCCGGGACACGTCCCGATGCACAAGATCGTGGAGAACGTGCGGTTGGAGGAGGAATTGTGCGAGGAGGCGCCCTTCTACACACTCGGGCCGCTGGCCACCGATATCGCGCCCGCCTACGACCACATCACCTCGGCCATCGGTGCCGCGATCATCGCGCAGGCCGGTACCGCGATGCTGTGTTACGTGACCCCGAAGGAACATCTGGGCCTACCGGACCGCGACGATGTGAAAACCGGTGTCATCACCTACAAGATCGCTGCCCATGCCGCCGATCTCGCCAAGGGGCATCCGCATGCGCAGCGCCGTGACGACGAATTGTCCAGGGCGCGTTTCGAGTTCCGCTGGCGCGACCAGTTCGCTCTATCGCTGGATCCCGATACCGCCCGCGAATTCCACGACGAGACGATGCCCGCGGAGCCGGCGAAGACGGCACATTTCTGCTCGATGTGCGGTCCGAAATTCTGCTCGATGCGGATATCGGCGGATGTGCGCGAGTACGCGGAGAAGCACAATCTGACCGATATCGACGCGATCAAGGCGGGCATGGCCGAGAAGTCGGCCGAGTTCGCGGACGCGGGGAACAAGGTCTACCTCCCGATCGTGTCCTGACGGCCCGGGCGGCCCACCACCGTGTGGGCCGCCCGCTTCGGTGGATCATCCGATCGCCCGTCGATGCCGTTTTCCGGCACGGAGCGACTCCCGAAGCCGACTCGCTAATGACAATGATTATCATTAGCTTGTGACCGATTCCGCTCTGCTCCGCCCACTACCCGTGACCGTCCTCTCCGGATTCCTCGGATCAGGCAAGACGACGCTGCTCAACCACATCCTCGCCAACCGGGAGGGCCGCCGCGTCGCCGTGATCGTGAACGATATGAGCGAGGTGAATATCGACGCCGCGCTGGTGGCCGGACAGGGCTACCTCGATCGGACCCGGGAGAAGCTGGTCGAACTCACCAACGGCTGCATCTGCTGCACCCTGCGCGAGGATCTCGTCGAGGCCGTGCGCAGACTGGCCCGGGAGCAACGATTCGATCAGCTGGTCATCGAATCGACCGGTATCTCCGAGCCGATGCCCGTCGCGGCCACCTTCGAATGGGAATTCGACGACGGGTTCTCCCTGGGTGAGCTCGCCCGGCTCGACACCATGGTCACCGTGGTGGACGCTTCGACCTTCCTCACGGAGGTGACCCGCGGGGATACTCTCGCCGCGCGGAACCTGGAGGCCGGTGCGGGTGATGAACGCGGTATCGCCGAGCTCCTGGCCGACCAGGTCGAATTCGCCGATGTGCTGGTGCTGAACAAAACCGATCTGGTGGGCGCGGCAGTCGCCGGCGCCGTGGAAGCCACGCTGCGGCGAATGAATCCGCGGGCGGTACTGATCCGTACGAGCAACAGTGTCGTCGATCTCGCCGAAGTACTCGACACCGGCCGCTACGACCCCGCGGTCGCCGCCACCGCGGAAGGCTGGGACGAAGAACTGGCGGGCGGGCACACCCCCGAAACCGAGGAATTCGGCATCAGCAGTCTCACCTACACCGCCGACCGCCCGTTCCATCCACAGCGCCTGGCCGCGGTCCTGTCCGGTTTGCGCAGGCTGTTGCGCAGCAAGGGTTTCTGCTGGCTCGCCAGCCGTCCCGACCTCGCCGCGGTCTGGTCGCAAGCGGGGCCGAACCTCACCTTCGAACCCGCGGCGTGGTGGTCGGCGCTGGACGTCCCCGCCGGTGTTCATCGGTGTGCGGCTGGACCGGGCGGGTCTGCGCGCCGACCTGGACGCGGCACTGCTCACCGCTGCCGAATACGCGGCCGGCCCGCACGCCTGGACGCGGTACGCGGACCCCTTCCCCGCCTGGGAGACACCACACGAGCACGCCTGAACAGCAGCCGAACCGGGTACCCGCCGGGCTCGGGTACCCCGCCGCCTCGATCACTGCGGCGCTCTCAGTGGGAGATGCCGGGCGCCCGGTGCACATAGGTGCGGTCGGTGACCTGGTCCAGCAGGAACTCCGCGATATCGGCCCGCGCGATCTTCAGGCTGAGCCCCTTCTCGTTCGCACCGAATCCACGGCGATACGTGCCCGTTCGCGGTCCGTCGGTGAAAGCGCTGGGCCGCACGATGGTCCAATCCAGACCGCTGGCCCGGACATACCCCTCCTGCTGCTGATGATCGGCGTAGGCCGGGCGCAGCAGCATGCCGAACATGATGTATTTCCAGACGAAGTTCAGGTTGGCGCGACTGTCACCGGCACCCAGGGTGGACTGGCAGACGAGCCGTTTCACCCCGGTGCGGTTCATCGCTTCGATGATCACGCGGGTACCCTCTGCCCGCACCACGCCCTTGCGCCCGTTACCCAGCGCCACCAGGACCGCGTCCTGGCCGAAGACCACTCGTTCGACCGCACCCGGATCGAGTACATCGCCTTCCACGATGCGCAGCCGTTCGTGAGTCCTGGTGATCCGGCCGGCATCGCGGGTGAGGGCGGTGACCTCGTACCCCCGCGCCAGCGCCTGCTCGACGATGTGCTGTCCGACCGTACCGGTCGCTCCGAAAACCGCGATTCGCATGATTGCTCCTGACTCGAAACCGTTGCCTTGTGGCTGAATCAAGTACAACAATCAGAAGCGAGACGGACCATGGCTCGAACACTCGACGACATAAGCGAGCGTCTACGAAATCTCGGTCACTCAGCCCGCGCGGAATGCCCGGGCGGTCGCCTCGTCGGCCGGGTAGAAGGCCTCGATATGCAATTCGTCGATGGTGACATCGGTCGCCGACAGGGCCGATGCGGTGATGCTGAAGAACGAGAACTCCGCATCGCCCACTCGCAGCTGGAGCGGTACGACGACATCGGTCCGCGCCCGGGCACCGCCGTCGCGGCAGGGATAGGCGGATACCTCGTCCAGCAGCGCTTTCAACCGGATGTCCCCGGTCGTCGCCAACCGGCTGCGGACCTGGCCGAGGAGATGGTCACGCCATTGACCGAGATTGCCGATCCGCGGGGCCAGACCTCCGGGATGCAACGAGATCCGGATCGCGTTGACCGGGGGTTCGAGCACCTCGGGAGCACAACCCTCGAGCAGCACGTCGGTGGCGGCGTTGCGATCGACCACATCCCAGCACCGGTCCAGCACCAGGGCCGGATGTGGGAGGTGTGCGTCGAGCAGGATCCGGAAGGCGTCCATCACCGAGCGCAGTTCCGGCGCGTTCACGTCGCGCTGGCCGTAGCTCGGCGCGTATCCGGCCGCGAGCAGCAGTTCGTTGCGTTCACGCAGCGGGACATCGAGATGTCCGGCCAGGCGCTCGACCATCTCCCGGGTGGGCCGCGAACGGCCGGTCTCCACGAAACTCAGGTGACGGGTGGACACCTCGGCCTGCGAAGCGAGCTGCAGCTGGCTCAGGCGGCGCCGCTCCCGCCAGGACTTCAGCAGCCCGCCGACCGCGGGTCCGGTATCCGAGATCACCTCTCCGCAATCGTAGCCGGGGCGGTAACCGATCCCATTACCTCCGGGGTTATCGTCTGCGCGGCAGGGCGCGGCGATGCTGATGGCACCTGGTTCACCCAACCCCGGAAGGAACACCGATGAAAGACACCGTCGCCGCCTACCTGCGGACCTGGAACACCACCGACGCGGCCGCCCGGACCGAACTGCTGGCCCGCCACTGGGCGCCGGAAGCCTCCTATATCGATCCGCTCGCCGAGGCCGTCGGCCGGGACGCGATCGGGGCGACCATCGGCGCGGTGCACGAACAGTTCCCGGGATTCGTCTTCACCCCGGTCGGGGAGCCCGACACCCACCACCGCCAGGTCCGCTTCCAGTGGGGCCTGGGCCCGGCCGATGCCGAACCGGTGATCATCGGCTTCGATGTGCTGGTCACCGACGAACAGGGCCGGATAGATACCGTGCTCGGGTTCCTGGACAAGGTGCCGGGCTGAGAACCGGGTGGTGCACCGGTGGCCGGCGACGCGCGGACACCGGTGCACCCAGGACCGGAATCGGTTCCGGGCCGGGCTGTTCGGGTCCGGCCGCGCGCCGGGAATCCCGCGCGGTCAGGCCCGGCCCAGGGCGAGCGTCACATTGTGGCCGCCGAACCCGAACGAATTCGTCAGCGCGTGCTCGATCCGCTGTGGCCGCGCCCGGCCGTGCACGATATCCAGATCCACATCGGGATTATCGAGATTCAGGGTCGGCGGCACGACCTGATCACGGAGTGTGAGCGCGGTCAGGATCGTCTCCAGGGCGCCGACCGCGCCGATGGAATGCCCGAGCGCCGATTTCGGCGCGTAGACCGAGGCGGCGGGAGTGACCGCCGCGATCGCGGCCGCCTCCGAGGCATCACCGATGGATGTGGACGTGGCGTGGGCGTTGACGTGCTGGATATCGGCGGGGGCCAGCCCCGCCACGGTGATCGCCTTGCGCATGGCCCGGGCCGCACCGGCACCGGCCGGATCGGAGGCCACGATATGGAAGGCGTCGGAAGTGATTCCGGCGCCGAGTATCCGGGCGTGTATCCGAGCGCCGCGGGCGCGGGCGTGCCGCTCCGATTCCAGCACCACCAGCGCGCCCGCCTCACCGAAGACGAAACCGTCGCGGTCGCGGTCGAACGGCCGTGAGGCCGCGGCGGGTTCGTCGTTGCGGGTGCTCATCGCGCGCATCATCGCGAAACCGGCGATCGGGACTGCGTGGATATGGCCCTCCACCCCGCCCGCCACCACCACGTCCGCTTCACCGGTGGCGATCAGCCGCCAGCCCTGCGCGATCGCCTCGGTACCGGAGGAGCAGGCCGAGACCGGTGCGAAAACCCCTGCCTTCGCACCGATCTCGAGGCTCACGGCGGCCGCGGGGCCGTTCGGCATCACCATCGGCACCGCCATGGGTGAGACCTTGCGGTAGCCCCCGGCCCGCATCGCGTCGACCGCGTCGATGAGCGCGTCGCCGCCGCCGAGCCCGGTGCCGATCGCCACGGCCAGCCGCTCGCCCTCGACCTCGGGCGCGCCCGCCGCTCGCCACACCCGACGGCCCAGTACCAGCGCGAGTTGCTCCACGTACGAATGCCTGCGCTGCTCGACCCGCGTCAGTTCCGCCCCGGGCTGCGCGGTCAGTTTGCCGCCGATCCGCACCGGCAGGTCGTATTCGGCGACGAAGTCGTCGTCGAGGGTGGTGATACCGGTCCGGCCGTCCAGCAGCCCGGACCAGGTCCCGTCCATATCGTCGGCGATCGAGGTGGCGCCCGCGTAGGCGGTGACGACCACCTGGTTCGCCGTCCGAGTTTCTGAAGCGATCGGTACAGTCACGTGGTCATGGATACCTGTAGCGTTCGCTACAGTCAACCCATGGCCCGCCCACTCGACCACGCCAAACGCGCCGAGATACTCGACGCGGTGGTGCGCTATATCGCCGAACGCGGACTCGCCGACCTCTCGCTGCGCCCGCTGGCCGCCGCGCTGGGCACCAGTTCCCGCATGCTGATCTACTACTTCGGCACCAAGGAAGAACTGCTGGTCCAGGCCCTGGCCACCCACCGCCCCGATCTCGACGCCGTATTCGCCGATATCGGCGACGCCGCCGCACTACGACAGCGACTCTGGGATTTCTGGCGCTCGAACACCACCGGTACCGGCGCGGTGAGCGTGCGGGTGATGCTCCAGGTACTCGGCGCGGCCTGCGCACCCCACGGCCCCTACGCCGGTTACGCGGACGAAGCGATCGCGGCCTTCGTCGGAACCCTCACCACCGGGCTGCGCACGCTGGACACGATCGACGAACCCGAGGTGGTGGCAACCCTGCTGATCTCCGGATTACGCGGCATCCTCCAGGACCGGCTCATCACCGGCGATACCGAACGCACCGACCGCGCGGCCCGCCGGCTGATCGACCAGACCATCCACTGAGGCCCCGGCCCGGCGCTCCGCCACCGGCCCGAACCCACCCCACACCCGAGTCCGCCCGAACCCAGCCCACGTAGGGTGACGGCGTGAATTTGTTGCCGCTGACGCCCCCGGGACAGACCCCGGTCCGGGTGCTCACCATCGCCGGTACCGATTCGGGCGGCGGGGCCGGAATCCAGGCCGATACCCGCACCATGGCCCTGTGCGGAGTGCACGCCCTGGTGGCGGTGGCCGCGGTGACCGTGCAGAACACCGTGGGCGTGAGCGGCTTCCACGAGATCCCGCCGCAGGTGGTGGCGGATCAGGTGCGCTCGGTGGCCGGCGATATCGGGATCGGCGCCGCGAAAACCGGCATGCTCGCCTCCAGTGCCATCATCGAGGCCGTCGCCGCGGTCTGCCGGGAAGTCGGAATCGGGCACGACAGCAGAACTCCGCTCGTGGTCGACCCCGTCGCGGCCTCCATGCACGGCGACCCCTTACTGCACGCCGAAGCACTCGACGCGGTGCGATACACCCTGTTCCCGCTGGCCACCATCGTGACGCCGAATCTGGACGAGGTCCGGTTGCTGACCGGCGTAGAGGTCACCGATACCGCGTCGGCGCATACCGCGGCCGAGGCATTGCACGCCCTGGGACCGCAGTGGGTCGTGGTGAAGGGCGGACATCTGCGCACTTCGGCACAGAGCACCGATCTACTGTTCGACGGCGACCGGTTTCTCGAGTTCGCCGCGCCGCGGATCGACACCGGCAACGACCACGGCGGCGGT
>JABFXT010000640.1 GCA_013361595.1 Nocardia sp.
ACCGCCGCGATGGTCGATACCAGCAAGGTCGACAACCCCGGGTCGGACCTCGGCGGTATGGCCTATGTGCATTCCAAGCGGGCATTGTCCTACTACGTCTTCGATATCGCCCGGCACCTGTCGCCCCGCGGTATCCGCGCCAATGTGGTGCATCCGACCAACTGCAATACCGATATGTTGCAGAGCGAACCCATGTACCGGTCGTTCCGGCCCGACCTGGAGAACCCGACCCGCGCCGACGCGGAACCGGCCTTCTACGTCCAGCAGGCCATGAAGACCCCGTGGATCGAGCCGGTCGATATCTCCAACGCCATCCTGTTCCTGGTCTCCGACGAGGCCCGGTTCGTCACCGGTATGCAGCTGCGCGTCGATGCCGGCGGCTACCTGAAGTGGTACGACCACAAACTCTGACCCCACCCGGCCACGCCGAGGCAGGCGGCGCGCGAACGAAGGCGATCGGCACGCGCGCCGCCGCACCGGTGGCGAGTCGGTATCCGACTCCCGGAGCGGCGCAGAGTTCCGGGCCCCGGCGAAGGTTCGCCGCACCCAGTGACCAGCAGAGGGACAACAGACCGTGACTTCTACGGATAACGACCAGCGCAAACAGAACCGCTACCACTTCGATCGGCACACCCCCGAATACCGGGAGAGCTTCGCCGAGATCACCCACGAGATGCATGCGAAATGCCCGGTGGCGTGGTCGGATACCTACAACGGGCACTGGGTCGCCGCCGGGGGTAACGCGGTCTTCGAGCTCGCTCGCTGCCCCGAGGTGTCGGTCGATCACGATGTACACAACGAACGGCGCGGTTACCAGGGCATCTCGATTCCGAAAGCGCAGCGCGCCGCGATGGTTCGCGGCGGCATGCTGGAGATGGACGAGCCCGAACACCGCACCTATCGCTCGGTTCTCAATCCGTATCTGTCACCCGCCGCCGTGAAACGGTGGCAGCCGTTCATCGACGAGATCGTCCGGGCGAGCCTGGACGAGAAGATCGAAACGGGCCGGATCGATTTCGTGGACGATCTGGCCAATATCGTCCCCGCGGTACTGACCCTGGCCATGCTGGGGATCCCGTTGAAGAAATGGTCGGTCTACAGCGATCCGGTGCACGCCTCGGTGTACACCCCGGAGAACTCCCCCGACGCCCCCCGGGTCGCCGAAATGCACCGGACCATGGGTATCGATATCCTCACCAGTCTCCACGAGGCCAAGACGAACCCGCGTCCCGGCCTGATCAAAGCCCTCACCGAACTGCGTATCGACGGTGAACCGGCCCCCGATATGGAACTGCTCGGGATGATCGGCCTGCTGATCGGCGGCGGTTTCGACACCACCACCGCGCTCACCGCGCACTCCCTGGAATGGCTGTCGGACAACCCCGATCAGCGCGCGGAGCTCAGCCGCGACCGCGACGATCTGCTCGATCCCGCCACCGAGGAGTTCCTGCGCTACTTCACCCCCGCCCCGGGTGACGGCCGCACCATCGCCGACGACTGCACCTACCAGAACACCGAGTTCAAAGAGGGCGAGCGGCTGTGGCTGTCCTGGGCGATGGCCAACCGCGACCAGAGCATCTTCCCCGATGCCGACGAGATCGTCCTGGACCGCAAGGGCAACCGGCACTTCAGCTTCGGGCTGGGCGTGCACCGGTGCATCGGCTCGAATGTGGCGCGCACGGTGTTCAAATCCATGCTGCTCGCGGTCCTGGACCGGATGCCGGACTACACATGCGATCCGGCGGGCACCGTGCACTACGACACGATCGGCGTCATCCAGGGGATGCGTAACCTGCCGGCCACCTTCACCCCCGGTAAACGACTGGGGCCCAGCCTCGACGAGACCCTGGATCATCTGCAGCGGATCTGCGACGAACAGGGTCTGGCCGCGCCGGTGACCGAGCGGCCCGATGCCGCAGTGATCGACTTCGAGTACTGACCGAGAACGGCCGGCCGAGACCGCGGGGTTCGGCCGGCCCTTCCCTCTCCGACGAGGAACCGCGATGAAGGATCTGCCCGACGGCACCCGCACTCCGGTGATCGATACCAGCGTGCACATCTTCTTCCGCTCCAACGACGATATGCGCTCGTACCTGAACGAACCGTTCAAGAGCCGCGGTATCCCGGACGCGGAGATGGACTGGTACGGCGCCCCCGGCGGCGAATATGTCAAGGGCGCCCGCGGGCCGCACAAGGGGTATCCGGGTTCGGATCCGGAATACGTGGGACAGCAGCTGTTCACCGAACGCGGGGTGGATGTGGCGGTGCTGCATCCGATGACGCGCGGGATCCTGCCGGACCGGCATCTGACCACCGCGGTACTGTCCGCGCACAACGACATGCTGGTGTCGCGCTGGCTCGACGCCGGGACCTATCACGATCGCTTCCGCGGCACCCTGCGGGTCAATCCCGAGGATGTCAGCGGTGCGCTGCGCGAGATCGACCGGCTCGGCGACCATCCGCGGATCGTGCAGCTCGGAATCCCGCTGCAATCGCGCGAACTGTACGGCAAACCGCAGTTCTGGCCGCTGTGGGAGGCCGCGGCGGCGGCGAATCTACCGGTCGCCGCGCATATCGAGACCGGGGAGAGCATCGGCCTGCCGCCCACCCCCTCCGGGCATCCACGGACCTATGAGCAGTACTACGGGTTCATGGGGCTGAACTACATCTACCACCTGATGAACATGATCGCGGAGGGCGTGTTCGAACGGTACCCGGGCCTGAAATTCGTCTGGGCCGACGGTGGCGCCGATCTGCTGACCCCGTTCACATGGCGGATGGACACCTTCGGCCGGCCCCATCTCGAACAGACCCCGTGGGCCCCCCGGATGCCCAGCGACTACCTGCCCGGACATGTGTATTTCGTGCACGCCACGATCGACGGGCCCGGCGACGCCCCCTTCGCCGCCGAATGGCTGGATTTCACCGGCAAGGACGACATGCTCATGTTCGGGTCCAGCTACCCGCACTGGCACAGCGGCGATACCGGCACCCTGCCCGCCGCGCTCACCGCCCAGCAGCGCGAAAAACTTTACTGGCGCAATGCCGCAAGCCTGTACAGCATCGATATCGACGCGGTCACCGCGGTCGGCTGATGCGGCAGCTTGTGCGGGCGGCCGATTCCGCGACAGCGCTACCCGAGGAGGCGTGATGATGCGATACCTCCGCCTTCGCTACGGCCTCCGCGGACCGTATGCAGCCCTGAGAAGGAGGCGTTACGATGCGATACCTCCGCCTTCGCTACGGCCTCCGCCGATCAGATGCAGCCCCTACGAAGGAGGCGTGAGATGACGACAGCACAGGTACGGGCGCGAGTACCGTCGACGGAACTGGTTCCGGTACGCGTCGTGGATTCCGATGTTCATCCGGTCCCCCGCCGGGGTGACCTGGTGGAACACATCCCGGAGCCCTGGCGCACCTCGTTCTTTCTCAGTCATCGCGTCGGCGACACCATCATCTACGACGCGCCGGACTATGCCCACTCCAAGGCGATGCGGGTGGACACCTTCCCCGCGAACGGTGAATTCCCCGGTAGCGACCCGGATATGGCCTTCCAGCAGCTCATCATGGCGGCCGGTTCGGATATCGTCATCCTGGAACCGACCGTGAAGGCGACCCGGCTGCCCGAGGCGACCGCCGCCATGGCCACCGCGGTGAACCGGTGGCTGGACGCGCAATGGCTGGACGCGCACAACAACTGGCATCAGCGCTGGCGCGGTTCGATCTGCGTGGCCATCGACGATCCGCAGACCGCCGTCGCCGAGATCGAACACTGGGCCGGGCACGAGTACATGGCGCAGATCCTCATCAAGGCCGAACCCCGGCCGTCGTGGGGCGATACCCGCTACGACCCGATCTGGGCCGCCGCGGTGAAACACGATCTACCGGTGAGCTGCCATCTCAGCCGGGGCGCCTACGAGACCATGCCCATGCCGCCGGTCGGCTTCCCCAGCTACAACCACGATTTCATGGTCACCTATTCGCTGCTGGCGGCGAATCAGGTGATGAGCCTGATCTTCGACGGGGTCTTCGACCGGTTCCCGGCCCTGCGCATCGTCTTCGTGGAGCACGCGTTCACCTGGATCCTGCCGCTCATGTGGCGGATGGACGCGATCTACGCGGCGCGCGGTTCGTTCATGTCGATCACCCGGAAGCCGTCGGAGTACGTGAAGGAGCACATCAAGTTCACCACCCAGCCGCTGGACTACCCGGAGGACAAGACCGAGCTCACCCGGGCGTTCGAATGGATGGAGGCGGACAAGATCCTGCTGTACTCCTCGGACTACCCGCACTGGACCTTCGACGATCCGCGCTGGCTGGTGAAACATCTGCCGCCGGCTGCCCGGGAGAAGGTCATGTTCGGCAACGGTATCGAGACCTACCATCTGCCGGAGACCGTACCGGCACTGCCCGGACAGCTGCGGGTCCACTGATGGCAGACGGAACCGAGGCTTCCGACGCGAATCCCGCTCCGACAGTGGAGAGCACCACTGGAGGTGCGGGTGCGCACGCGGTCGGCGGTGGGCCGGTGGGCGGCGAACCGGTCCGGCTCGCGCAGGGCCGGGAACATGTGGTGGCCACGGTGGACGAGATACCGCCGGGTTCGTCGAAAGTGGTACCGATCGGCCGGCACGGGGTCGGGGTCTACAACGTGAACGGCACCTTCTACGCCATCGCCAACTACTGCCCGCACGAGGGCGGACCGCTGTGCGCGGGCCGGGCCCGGGGTCGCACGGTGGTCGACGAATCGGTACCCGGGGATTCGGTGATGGTGCGGGACAACGAGTTCATCTACTGCCCGTGGCATCAGTGGGGGTTCGAACTGGCCACCGGCACCACCGCGGTGAAACCCGAATGGAGTATCCGCACCTATCCGGTACGGGTGGTCGGCGACGAAGTCCTGGTCACCGCCTGATCCGGGACAGCCGGAAACTACGAAGCCCGGTCGCGCCGAGACACCGGCCGACCGCGGGAGTGCCCACGCGGTCCACTCCCCGAACCATCCAGGAGTGTGCGCATGCCCGCGGTAACCGTGAACGGCGGCAGGGTCGTCTACGAGATAGTCGGCGAGACCGGGGATCTCATCGTGCTCACCCCCGGTGGCCGCTACAGCAAGGATATTCCCGGGCTGCGGCCACTGGCCGAGGCACTGGTCGCCGGCGGGTACCGGGTACTGCTGTGGGATCGGCCCAACTGCGGTGCCTCCGATGTGCAGTTCTTCGGGCAGACCGAATCGCATATGCGCGCCGAGACGCTGTCCGGGTTGCTGACCGAACTCGGTACCGGCCCGGTGATCCTGGCCGGCGGATCCGGTGGGGCCCGGGATTCGATGCTCACCACCATGTTGTTCCCGGAGCTGGTCACCGATCTGGTGCTCTGGAACATCGTGGGCGGGGTGTACGGAACCTTCAATCTCGGCGCCTACTACGTGCTGCCCAGCCTGCAGACCGTTCGCGGTCTGGGAAGCGAGGGCCTGCTGCGGATGAAGGAGTGGCGGGAGCGGATCGCGGAGAACCCGGACAACGAGCAGCGGCTGCGGCAGCTGGATTCGGCGGAATTCGTGAAACTGTCGCTGCGCTGGCTCAACGCCTACGTCACGAAACCGGGGCAGACCATACCGGGCGTCGACGACGAGATGTTCGCACGTATCCGGGTGCCCACCCTGATCATCCGAGGCGGCGCCCAGGATATGGACCATCCCAAACGGACCTCGCTCGAGGTGAGCTGCCTGATCGAGGGTTCGACCCTGATCGACCCGCCGTGGCCGGAGGACGCTTGGGAACGCGCGATGGAGGACCGCGCCCAGGGCCGGGTGCAGCAGTACAACATGTTCGACACCTGGGTGCTCGCCGCGCCGGAGATCCTGAAGTTCCTGGGTGAGCGATGAGCGAGCCGCGCGCCCGCTCAGACCGTCCGGATCCGGACCTCACAGTTGGTGGACGCCTCCAGCGCGGTGTGGATCCGGCTCTCCGGTACCCGCTCCAGATCGGCTTCGCGCAGCCCGACCTGCAGAATGTCGTAGCCCTCGGGGCCGGGGATCCGCACGATCTCCCCGGTGAGCCCGAATCCCGCGAGCACCCCGTGGGCGTCGGCATCGGTACCGCGGCTCACATAGGTGACGACACCCGGTACGGCCGGTGTACCGAACGCCGTCCCGCACAACGCGAGCACCCGCTCGGTATCGGCGTCGGCGTCGGCGGTATCCAGCAGCACCTGCACCTCACGGCGACTGCGCGGCGCGGCGGTCAGGTCCCGGTCCAGTATCCGGGCACCGGAATCGGCGAGACCCGCGGCCAGCTCGGCCGTGCCACGTACCAGCGATTCGGCGGAGAGTTCACCGGCCGGGTCCACATTCACCCGCAGCACCGCAGTTCGCATGCGGATCAGCCTAACGGGCGTAGCCGGTCGAAGCCCACCCCCGATGTGCGCACCGTCGCGGTGACAGCGACGGTTACGCCCGGAACGAGCGGCCCGATGCCACACTCATTCAGGAGGGACGATGGAGCACATCTTCTCATCGGCCGGGGGCCGCACCGTGGTCCCCTACCCAGGTAGCGATCCACGCCTGCTCCACACCGGCGGCGGTGTGGAAACCGCGTACGAATACCGCGACCGTGGCGGCTACCGCCCGGTCGGATCGGTCGCGGCACTGGCGGACGAGGTGGAGCGCAGTGGTCTGCGCGGCCGGGGTGGTGCCGGGTTCCCGTTCGCGGTGAAGGTGAGCGGTGTCCGTGGTGGCAGCCGGGTCGGTGCGGGCGCACCGGCCGGGTGGACCGATACGGTGGTCGTGGCCAACGGCGAGGAGGGCGAACCCGCCTCGTTCAAAGATCGCTGGTTGCTGCGCAACCGTCCCCATCTGGTACTCGACGGTCTCCGGCTGGCAGCGGTACTGGTGGGCGCCCGGCGGGCCTATGTCTATGTATCGGACCCCGAATCCACCCGGTCCGTCGAAGCGGCGCTGACGGAGCTGGGTGGCGTACTGCCCGCGGGCCCGGAGATCACCGTCGTCCAGGTGGAACCCGGATATGTCGCCGGGGAGGAGAGCGCGGCCGTACAGGCCGTGAACGGCGGCCCGGCCAAACCCACCGATAAACCGCCACGGCCCTTCGAAGCCGGGGTCGCGGGACTGCCGACGCTGGTCAGCAATGTGGAGACATTGGCCAATCTGCCGTTCCTGGACCGCTGGGGCGCCGACGCGTACCGGGCCGCCGGTACCGCGCTCTCCCCCGGAACATTCCTGGCCACGGTCACCGTCGCGGGACGTGCGCCCACGCTGTACGAACTGCCGCACGGACTTCCGTTCGCCGATCTCCTCGCGCTGCACGGGGTCGCGGCGACCGACCTGCGCGGCGCCCTGGTCGGCGGTTACTTCACGGGCCTGCTCGACCGGACGATTCTGGACCTCACGCTCGACCACGAATCACTGCGTCGGGCGGGCGCCGGGCTGGGGTGCGGGGCGATCGCCCTTCTCACCACCGAATGCCCGGTCGCGGTGGCCGCCGGAGTCCTCGGCTATTTCGACCGGGAGAACGCCGGGCAGTGCGGATCCTGTTTCAACGGAACCGCGGCCATGGCGGCGGCGGCCGGCGCGCTGGCCGAAGGGCGAGCCGGCACGGCGGATCTGCAACGGTTGCGCCGCTGGTCGACGGTACTGCGCGGACGCGGGGCCTGCGGCACCCTCGACGCCGCCTGTAATACCGCGGCGAGCCTGCTGGCGCGGTTTCCCCAGGAGGTCACCGCTCATCTCGACAACAGGTGCCCGGATTGCGCGGCCGGGCCCGCTATCGACCCCGCCCCCTTCCAGGCGGCGACAGAGGTACTGCTGTGAAGATCAAACTGGATCGCACGCTCTGCGACGGCTTCGGTATCTGCGCCAAGCACGCGCCCGAGCATTTCCCGCTCGACGATTGGGGTTACGCCTCGCTGGCCGGCGATCCGGCCATCGCCTCGGCCGACGAACCGGCGGTCACCCGGGCGCTGCTCGACTGCCCGGTACACGCCATCACGATGCTGCCAGAATCGAATCGGGTGAACGGCGAGCCGGACCCGCACCCGGACGAAGCGCGCAGACAGCCGTGACCCGGACCGCACCGACAGTCCCGGCTGTCGGTGCGCGGCTCTCGCGGGCGGGCCGGCGCCGAAAT
>JABFXT010000777.1 GCA_013361595.1 Nocardia sp.
TCGCACCGGAAGGGCGATACCCGCGACGAGTAGGACAAGGCCGAGTACGAACAGGGCCGCGGCCTGGAGTCGACGACGACTCGAAGTCGTACGAAGACGTCCGCCGCGGACTGACGACGCGAACTTCGGATCCTCAGCATAGAGAGCGCTCTCGATCTGTTCGAGCATGCGCTGCTCGTGCTCGGAGAGTGGCACGGTACCTCCCCCGGCACTAGGACGTGGCTGTCGCCTCCGGGTAGGCGACAGATAACCCCTTGGCGGCTATCTGTCCTCAATGATACGAGTTCGCCAAGAGCGGTACCACCATATGGGTGCAGCCGAAGGAAGTTCGTCGCCGGATCGAATCCGGCGAGCGCCGAATATCGAGGTCCGGCAGCCGCGGCCGCGGCTATCGGGGCGTGTCGTCACCCGCGGCACGCAACCGCGCGGCGGGTGCGATGAGATCCTCGACATCGTGCAGGAAGGCGGCGACCCGCGAGGAGAACTCGTCGGCCCATTCCTCGTCGATCTCCCGGGGCAGACCGGCCTCCAGCGCCGCTCGCGTGGCGGAGTGACCGCTGAAATAGTCCGCCCACATAACGAATTCGGGTGCGGCGCGCTGCAGCATGATCCATGCGTTACGCGATCGTGCCCGCGGCGCGGTGTCCGCGCCGGTGAGTGCCAGTACCGCTCCGGCGCCGCGCAGCGCCGCCAGATAGGCGACCCGGAATCGCTCGCGGGGATCCCGCTCACCCGCGGCCTCCATGAGCAGTCCGTCGGCGCGCCGCAACAGCATCCCCGCCCGTCCCGGCTGTACCGGGTGAACGCTTCGATCCGACATGGCCGTCCCTCCGTATCTCGCCCGTCACACCCCGCGGCGGTCCACCGGTATGGCAGGCTGAGCGTGCACCGTGGGGGCCGAACAGGCATTCGAACGTTTGGCTCGAGCTTGAATATAGAGACGACCACCGACATGTTCGTGTGCTCGAAACCGCAGCTCCACCCCCACCGACCGCGAAAGAGCCCACCGATACTCCTATGACCGCCGTCAAGTCGAACCATCTCCCCGCCCCGGTCGTCGTCGACCTCTCGGTCACCGCGCTGCGCGCCCGCTTGCACGACGCACTGGCCGTCTATGTCGCGGCCATGGATTATCCGCACGGTACCGAGCACCATCGCGCGCCGATGTGGACCGAACACACCCATCGCGCCGGCTGGCAGGCGGTCGCCGCGCTGGTCCCCGAGGACAACGGCGAGTTCGACCTGCGCCGCTCCCCGATCGTGGCCATCGCGTACGGGTACCGGGGCGGCCCACATCAGTGGTGGCAGCAGCAGGTGCACGCGGGTATGCGCCGGACCGGCTGGCCGGAACCGGCCGCCCAGCAGTTGCTCGGCGACTATTTCGAACTCACCGAACTCCATGTGCATCCCAGTGCGCAGGGCCGCGGTATCGGAGCGACCCTGCTACAGCGCCTGCTCCGGGACCGGCCCGAGAACGCCGTGCTGCTGTCCACCCCGGAGGTCGGCGAGGAGGACAACCGGGCCTGGCGCCTGTACCGACGGATGGGTTTCCGGGATGTGCTGCGCGATTTCGTCTTCGCCGGCGACAACCGGCGCTTCGGGATCCTCGGCCGGTCGCTGCCGCTGCTGCCATGAGCGTGCTGGTCATCGGTTCCGGTCACAATGCGCTGGTGGCGGCCTGTTACCTGGCGCGGGAGGGCCGCCGGGTCCGGGTACTGGAACGCGATACCGTCCTGGGTGGGGCGGTATCGACCGTGGCGCGGTTCCCGGGGCACCGCGTCGACCGGGGTTCCTCGGCACATCTGATGGTCCGGCACACCGGGATCATCGAAGAACTCGAACTGGACAGGTTCGGACTGCGTTACCTCGACTGCGATCCCTGGGCCTTCGCACCGGCCTGTCCCGAAACCGGGGCGCCGCCGATCGTGTTCCGGCGTGACCTCGACCGGACCTGCGCCTCGGTGGCCGCCGCCTGTGGTGAACGTGACGCCGACGCATACCGCCGGTTCGTCGGGGTGTGGGAACCCCGGGCCCGGCGGGTGATGCGCTCGTTCGGCGGCGCACCGACACCCGGCCGGCTGCTGCGGTCGTTCTGGGGGCTGGACGCTCGCGACGGTGGCAGCGCACTGTCCCGGGAGTTCCTGCAATCCGGTGACACGCTCCTGGACACCTGGTTCGACGACGAGCGGCTGAAGGCGGCACTGGCCTGGTTCGGCGCCCAGTCCGGACCGCCGATGTCGGAACCGGGGACCGCGCCGATGGTGGCCTTCGCGGCGCTGATGCACACGCTGCCCCCGGGCCGGGCGATCGGTGGCAGCGGCG
>JABFXT010000493.1 GCA_013361595.1 Nocardia sp.
ATACCGCCCAGATGCGCGTCCTGGACCACCGAGGTCTCGGCGTCGGCCATACCCGCCCAGCGTTCCAGCACCTCGTGGTCCTGGTCGGCGACCGCCCGCATGACCGTGCGGATATCGAACGGCTTCTTGCGGTCCGGGTTGGCGGCGGCGGAGAAGATCTGGCCGACCGTGGTGAAATCGCTGTCCGCCATGACATGCGGGAAATCGGAGATATCGCGATCCACCGGGTCTGTCGTCTGCGCCCGCCGCGGCCCCGACTCCCCGGGAACGACGTAGGTGTGGTCGTAGTGCGACATCAGCACGGCCCGCGCGGCGTGCAGGTTCGGCGCCCAGTACTGCGCCTGACCGTTCGGGCCCATCACCCGGTCGTAGCCGCCGATACCGAAGTTGTCCTCGGCGGAGACACCACCGGAGAAGTCCAGGGCCTGTTTACCGGTGAGCACCATGGCCGAATCCGGGGTCATCACGAGGATGCCCTTGGTGTGCATGAGCATCGTCGCCTCGGCGTTCCAGTACGGCTGGGCGCCGACGTTGATACCCGCGACCACGATATTGATCTCGCCGCCGTCCTGGGTGAATTCGACGATGCGCTTGAGCGCCGCCGCCACCCAGTCCATGTTCTCGGTACCGGAGGTCATCGAGATCCGGGCACCGGAGGACAGTGCGTACCACTCCAGCGGAACCTGCAGTTTCTCGGCCAGATCCAGTGCGGCGATCACCCGGCGGCATTCCGGTTCCGACAGGGCGCCCAGCGATTTCGTCGGATCGCCGAGCAGGACCACCCGGGTGACACCCTCGGGGTGCCGTTCGGTCGGAGTGTTGACCACACCGGCGACCATCGCCGCGGTATTGCGGCCCTTGGGCCGGTCGACCGGCACCAGGGCATGATCGGCGTCGAGGTCGTATTCGGCGAATTCGCCGAGCAGACCGGTCAGCTCGTAGGGGTACACCGTGTTGCGGCTGCTGGCCCGCAGCACCTTCTGCCGGTAGGCGTCCAGCGGTTCGACCGGATCTTCGGACCGTTCGCCGACGATGAGCTCGGTGCCGCCGGTGGAATCGAAGGAGATCCGCAGTCCCAGTTTGACCAGATCGCCGGTCCGGGCGTCGCGCTGGCGGGCGATCAGCAGGATCTCCTCCAGGCCCGCGCCCGTTGTCGTCGGCCGGACCCGCTCGACGATCGCTTCCAGCTCGCCCCGGGTGATATCGATCGGCGGCCAGACATACATCACGATGCGGTTGGTCTGCAGCCGCTTGGACGACGGGCGACCCGACTGGGCCCGGCGGATGGAGTCCAGGCAGGTGGCGATGGTGCTCTCGGCGGTTGGCAGGGTGACCAGGCGGCCGTCGTGGTCGCGCAGCGCGGTCAGGTCCCGGACCTGGGCGAACGCCACGAGACGTTCATCGGCCGGGTTCTCCTTGGCGACACACCGGAACAGGTACACCTCCTCGTTGTCCGAGGAGGGCAGCTGGGTGAGATCGAACTTGTGCAGCCGCTTCATCTGCATCCGCTGCGCGATGTAGGGGTGCAGTCCGCGGATGAGCCGTTCCTCGTCGAGACCGGTGGAGGAGGGCCGGAAGGTGAAGTGGTGGTGCATGACCGCGTTGGCGCTACCCGCGACGGTGGCGGTGATCCGGTGCACCTGGTTGGACACCGGGTGTGCGTTGAGCACCTCCTGCAGGGCCGCCGCCATGGCGTCGAAGTCCTCGGGCTGGTTCTCCCAGGACACGTAGATATCGGCCTCGATCGACGCGGAACCGGTCGACAGTTCGCCCAGCCCGGCCACCACCTGGGGCAGGGAGTCGAAGCTGACCGCCGCCGATACCAGGCTCACACCCTTGCGTTCGGCGACGACGAAGGTGAAACCGCCGGCTTCCCGGGTCCGGACATCGGTGAGGTCCTTGTTGCCGTAGTAGCGGCGGGTCAGCACCTCGAGCATCACGGTGTTGTCGGCGGAGCCGCGCGAGAGACGCTGACCCAGCAGGCGCACCAGCGGTTCGGTGGCGCTCACCATTTCGGCGATCCGGGACTTACGGTCGGCGGAATCCGGGTGCGCGTCGAGGTAGCTGAGGTGTTTGCGCGCATCGGTGTACGCGCGGGCCCGGTTGCGGCGCAGCACCGGCTGGCCGTACCAGGCGAAGACCAGGCCGCGGGTGAGGTCCGCGATCACCGGGAACCGCACCTGGGTCGCGGCGACGAGCCGCTCCAGCGCCAGGCCGACGGGTTCACGCAGCACCCGGTCGGGGACCGGCTCGTTCAACCATTCGCGCAGCAGCGCCGAGATGACCTCGACCGTATCGGCGGGCCGCTGCTGGGCCAGGAAGATCCGGAACACCGCGGCCTCGAGGTCGGTGGTGCGGTCCAGTTCGGTGACGCCGTAGTGGCCGAGTGCCTGGGCGAGTTTCGCGCGGTAGGACTCCGGCAGACCGGCCCGCTCGACGTCGAGGCTCTGCAGGTAGGTGTGGAAGTATTCGCGGGCGCTGTGGACATGCCCGGGGGTGGGGTCGTCGTCGGAGGACCGGTTGTGGCTCAGTTCGGCCAGGTCGGCGAAGACCTGCACCAGTTCGAGTTCCTCGGCCAGCGGCCGGCGGCTGTCCGCGACGGCCGCCCGGCGGGCGGTGAGGTAGTCGTCGAGTACCCGGCGGTCGTCGTGCGGGTCGACATCGAAGCCCAGCAGCAGACTGCGCAGATCCTGCTGACCGCGATTCAACCGCTGATGCGACTGCGGCAGCTCGGGTTCGGCGGGCAGTTCCAGTTCGACGGCCGCGGTCGCGCCCGCGGCCTCGGTCTCCTCGCCCTCTTCGGCGAGCGGCTCCAGCCGCAGCAGCGGTGCGCCCGTCTCCACCTGGGTGCCGACCGTGACCGCGCATTCCTTCAGCCGGGCCCGGAACGGTGCGCGCAGCACCGTTTCCATCTTCATGCTCTCCAGCACCAGCACCGGCGCGCCGGCCTCGACCTCGGCGCCGACCTCGAGCGGGGTGGCCACGACCAGCGCGGGGGCGGGGGAGCGGACCACGCCGCCCTCGTCCCGGCTGATCCGGTGCGTGACACCGTCGACGTCGACGAGGTGCACGGGACCGTGGGTGCCGGTGATCAGGCGGAAACGGACACCGTTGACCACGAGCTGACCGGTGTGCTGATCGAAGCGTTCGAGATCGACATCGGCGGTGCGGATATCGGTCCCGGCCTCGATGCCGACCCGGAAGCGATGGGCGCCGATCCGGGCGACCCGCACCCGGTAGCTCGCGCCGCGCAATTTGAGGTCGAGCGGGCGCCCGCTGTCGTGCTGGACCTGGGGGCGGCCGCCGGAGGCGGTGGACAGCAACCGGTGCTGTTCGACCCGCTCCTCCTCTTCGTAGGCGTCGATACCGGCGGCGGCCAGTGCGATGGCCGAGTGCCGGTGCGAGACGAGGCGGCCCTCGCCGCGTACCCGGTCGATCCAGCCGGTGTCGGCGCTGCCGTCGATCACCTCGGGCTGATCCAGCAGGTCGAGGACGAAGCTCTTGTTGGTCGCGCCGCCCTCGATGATCACCCGGGTCTCGGTGACCGCGCGGCGGAGCCGGCCCAGCGCTTCGTCGCGGTCACGACCGTAGGCGATGATCTTGGCGATCATGGAATCGAAATCGGCGGGGATGGTGTCGCCCTCGCTGACGCCGGTATCGACGCGGATACCCGGTCCGGCCGGCAGGTCCAGATGCGCGATACGACCCGGGGACGGGGCGAAATCGCGGTCGGGGTCCTCGGCGTTGAGCCGGGCTTCGACGGCGTGTCCGCGTTCGGCCGGGGGTTCGCCGTCGAGACGGCCGCCCGAGGCCACGTGCAGCTGGGCGCGCACCAGATCGAAACCGGTGGTGATCTCGGTGATCGGATGCTCGACCTGGAGACGGGTGTTGACCTCCAGGAAGGCGAACAGTTCGTCGCCGGGGTGGTACAGGAACTCGACGGTCGCCGCGCCGCGGTAACCGACCGCGACCGCGAGCCGTTCGGCCGACGCCTTGAGCTCGGCCGCCTGATCGGGCCGCAGAACCGGCGACGCCGATTCCTCGATGACCTTCTGGTTGCGCCGCTGCACCGAGCAGTCGCGCACCCCCAGTGCCCAGGCGGTGCCCTGGCCGTCCGCGATCACCTGCACCTCGACGTGGCGGGCGCCGGTGACCAGCCGTTCGAGGAAGACGATGCCGCTACCGAAGGCGCGCGCGGCCTCCTGGCTGGTGCGTTCGTAGGCGTCGACGAGCTCGGCCTCGTTGTTGATCACCCGGATACCGCGCCCGCCGCCACCCGCGGTGGCCTTCAGCATCAGCGGGTAGCCGATCTCGGTCGCGGCGGCCACCGCGGCATCCACGGTTTCCACCGCGCCCCGGCTCCACGGCGCGACCGGTACGCCCACCTCTTCGGCGATCAGTTTCGCGCCGATCTTGTCACCGAGTTTGCGCATGGCATCGGGGCTGGGCCCGATGAAGGTGACACCGATCTGCTCGCAGAGTTCCGCGAACGCGGGATCCTCGGCCACGAAACCCCAGCCGACCCAGGCGGCGTCGGCGCCGGTGGCGACCAGCGCGCGCTCGAGGGCCTTCAGGTCGAGATAGGGGCGGGCCGACGCCGGGCCGAGGTCGTAGGCGATATCGGCTTCGCGGACGAAGGTCGCGGTCCGGTCGACGTCGGTGTGCAACGCGACGGTCTGGATCGGCTGCCCGGTTTCGGCTGCCAGGTCCCGGACAGCGTGGACAAGGCGCATCGCCGCCTCTCCTCGGTTCACGATGGCGATACGACTGAACACTATCCCTGGCTCCTTCGTCGGTCGGGCACGGTCGCGGGTGAGCCGTTTTCGGCTCTGCTCTGCGTAGTGTGCACCCGCGAGACCACTGTGTGCACAGCGTGCGGGGGCTACTCGCCCGTATTTTCGGCGGGCGGGTCCATCGGTGGGGTCGGAAGTGACCGATGGGCCCGGAGAACACTTACCCGAAAGGCATGTCGCAATCCACCGACACGGCGCTACAGCCGCCGATCCGCGGCCCGATCGAAGGAAATCACGGCAGCATCTCGATGGTGCCTCCGCCCTGGTGGCCGGGGTCGGTGCCCGCGGTTGCCCAGGGCGCTGGACACGGCCCGGGGCCGACGCGTGGAGTCAGTGCAGCAAGGTGCTCAACTGCCGGGCGGCCGCGCGGACCGCGGCGGCGAGTGCGGGCTCGTCGTCGACCTCGAAGACGGAGATGCCGATGGTGGTCTCCGGTTCACCGCGGCGGCGGGGGACCAGGGCCGAGATACCGAACATCGTCGCGATGACCTCGCCGCGGGTGGAGGCGTAGCCGCGCTCGCGGGCGGTCTCGACCTCCGGCCGTTCCCCGGGTGCGGCCGGTAGACCGGCCAGCATCGCGAGTCCCGCCGAGCCGCGGTCTATGGGGTGGATCTGCCCCGGCCGGAAGGCGATGTGCACCTGCGCGTTGCGTGGTTCGACCACCAGTAGCGCGCGCACCTCCGTCTCGCTCTCCCGTAGTACCAGGTGGACGGTGGCGCGGGTGCGCTCGGCGAGCTCTTCCATCACCGGCCGCGCGACGGTGCGCAGGTCCTGTTCCACCGGCTCGGCGAGGGTGACCAGTCCCGCTCCGAGGGTGATGCGTTTGTTGTGGTCGCGGCGGCACAGCCGATGCGCCTCCAGGGTGCGGACCAGGCGATGCGCGACCGTGCGGTGCACGCCGACGGCTTCGGCGAGATCGGTGACCGACAGGCCGTGGGGGTGGCGGGCCAGGGCTTCCAGGATCTCCAGGCCGTGGTGCAGCGTTTTCGACATTCCGGAGTCGAGCTGTGCCCCGGCGGCGCGCTCGCTCCCGGGGGCGGTGCTGTGGTTCATCGCGTCCTTCTTGACTTTTGTGAGTGGCGACACTTAGCCTTCACTCATATCGCACAGTGCGTGCGATTATCGCACAATTGAGCCGGTGGGGGCAAGCAGCGGCTCTGCGATGATGTCGAGGAGAATTCGATGACCACGGTTTCGGTCGGCGACCAGCCGGACGCGGCGACGGTCGCCGCAGTCCACCAGCTGTACGGCTTCCAGAGCGGGCACATCGACAACGGCCGCGCCGCCGACTGGGCGGCCACCTTCACACCGACCGGTGAGTTCCGTTCGCCGAGCTATCCCGAGCCGATCGCCGGGACCGCGGCGCTGACGGAATTCGCGCGCGCGTTCGACGACGCGGCCTGGGCCGCGGACGAGGTGCATCGCCACGTCGTCACGAATATCGCTATCCGGCGGCTGGACTCCTCGACCCTCGAGGTCGGCGCGTACCTGCAGATCATCGCCACCCCGCGGGGCGCGGCCGCGCAACTGGTGCGGATGACGACGATCGAGGACCGCCTCGAACTCACGGACGGCCGCTGGTCGGTCGCCCGCCGGCACGTCGCACGCGACGACGCTCCACAGCGGTAGGCCGCGGCCCACCCCGCACGGATTTCCACATGATTTCGGAGGACGAACAGATGAGCACCATCACCGAACAGCCCAACCCCGGGCGCACCGACGCGGCACCGATGACCGCGCACTACCCGGAGCTGGCGGGCAAGGTCGCCGTGGTCACCGGGGCGGCCCAGGGGATGGGCGCGGTGTTCGCGGCGGGGCTGGCCACCCGCGGAGTGTCGGTGATCGCCGCCGACATCAACGAGGACCAGGTCGTCGCGACCGCCGCGGGCATCGGCGCCGAACTCGCCGCGCATTCGCTCGCGGCGGAACCGGGACGGATCGTGGGGATGCGCGCGGATGTGACGAGCCCGGCCGACCACGAGAAGCTCGCCGAACGCGCGGTGGCGGAATTCGGCCGGATCGACTTCTGGATCAACAATGCCGGAATCTTCCCGTTCGCGTTCGCCGAGGACATCTCCGCCGAGCAGATCGGCGCGACCCTGCGGGTGAATGTCGAGGGCGTGCTCTACGGCGCCCAGGCCGCTGCCCGGCACATGGCCCCGGGCAGCGCCATCGTCAACATGTCCTCGGTATCGGCACTGCGGGTACGCAAGGGACGCGGCGCCTACTGCACCTCCAAGGCCGCCGTCGCCCATCTGACCGAATCGCTCGCCGTCGAACTGGGCGACAAGGGGATCCGGGTGAACTCCATCGCACCCGGCTATATCGATACCGCGATGACCCGCTGGGTGCAGGACGACCCCGCCGCGCTCGCGCACGCGCTGGAGGTGGTGCCGCTGCACCGTCTCGGCTCGCCCGAGGAAGTGTTCGGACCGCTGCTGTTCCTGCTGTCCGACAGTGCCCGCTACATCACCGGGCACAGCATCGCGGTCGACGGCGGTTCCCGCCATGTCTGATCCGACCTATCCCGGCGTCGTCCTGGTCACCGGTGCCGCCGCGGGCATGGGCGCGGCCCATGCCCGGGCGCTGGGCGCGCTGGGGACCCATGTCTGCCTCGCCGATATCGTGGACACCGCCGAACTCGCGGCCGAGATCACCGCGGCCGGCGGCTCGGCGAGCTCACACACCCTCGATGTCGCCGACCAGATGGACTGGACCCGGGTGGTGGACGAGATCGGTTCCCGCCGTGGCGAACTCGGCGGACTGGTCAACAACGCGGGAATTTCGCGCCGGCTCGAATTCATGGACACCCCGGACGAGATCTGGGAACGGACGCTGCGGATCAATCTGTTCGGCCCCTTCTACGGAATGCAGGCGGTGGCACCGCTGATGCGTGACTCCGGCGGCGGTTCCATCGTCAACATCTCCTCCATCTCCGGGCAGATCGGCTACTTCTCACCGGCCTATTCCGCGAGCAAATGGGGACTGACCGGATTGTCGAAATCGGCGGCCGGTGGCCTGGCGAAATGGGGTATCCGCGTCAATTCGGTGCACCCCGGGCTGGTGGGCACCGCGCTGGTCAGCGGATCCGGCGGGTTCGTGGAGTCGTCGCTGCGGTCCATCCCGATGGGACGGATGGGCGCGGTCGAGGAGATCACCGATGCCGTCCTGCACCTGCTCTCGGACCGGTCCAGCTATATGACCGGCAGCGAGGTCACCGTCGACGGCGGACTGGTCTCCAACGGCCTCTACCACCGGATCGTGGCGGAGACCGAGGGGAGCCTGTAGTGGACGACGAATTCGATGTGAT
>JABFXT010000858.1 GCA_013361595.1 Nocardia sp.
AGGTAGCGGCGTCATCGAATCGCCCGGTCGGCTGGTATCGGGCAACCGAAGACGATTCCACCGAGGGGGCCTTCGGCAATTACCTGTCCGCAATGGTGCGGGGTATGGGCTGCCGGCTTGCGTCGGGCCTGGGCTCGATGGACGAGATTCTGATCGAATTGGACAAATGCGATAGTTTCGACGGGTTGCTGATCATCGACGACGTACACGAGATCGCCGGCAGCGAGGCCGAACGAGCGTTGGCCCGTTTCGTCGCCTTGCGGCCACCTGGTCTCCGTATGCTCTTGGGATCACGGCGCACCCCCGAAATCAACTTGCCTCGTCTCGTGGTTTCCGGCGACGCCCGGGAAATTGATCCCGACCAGTTGCGGTTCCGGTCCTGGGAAGTCGAGGAGCTGTTCGCGACCGTCTACGGTGCACCACTCGCGCCCGAATCGGCCGCCAGGTTGACTCGCCGTATCGGGGGGTGGGCGGCAGGACTGCAACTCTTCCACCTTGCGACCACCGGGCTCGCGGACGCCGACCGGCAGCGTGCCGTCCGAGAACTCACGATGCATTCCAGGCTTCTGCGCGCATATCTCGCTCGGAACGTCCTCTCGGAACTGCCGCCCGACCAGCGATGGTTCATGATCCACACGTCGACTCTGGGTCTTATGACGCCCACCCTCTGTGACGCCCTGCTGGGAATTACCGGGAGCGGTCGGATTCTGCAGCAGCTGACAGACAATCAACTGTTCACCGAGTGCGACGATGTCGGCCGGACGTTCCGTTACCACGAGGTGCTTCGCACTCATCTCGAGCTCGCTCTCCTCGAGCTGAAGGGCGAGACGGAAACCCGCTCGTGGTATCTGCGGGCCGCGCACCTGCTGGAGGGGGCGGGCGAGCATCGCCATGCGGCACACGCGTACGCCAAGGCGTCGGACTGGGGGGCGGTATCGCGACTCATCCGGGAGGCGACTGCCGGCGAGGTGCCGATCGGCGACGACGATCCCTTGCTCAGCTGCGGCGAGTGGCGAACCGATCCCTGGCTGGCGCTCGCGCTGGCGCGCCTCCGCGTCCGAGAGGGAGCCGTCGGTCGAGCAGATGAGGCGTATCGGGCGGCGCGGGCCCTGCTGGACGATCCGGAGTTCGTCGGGCGATGCGAGTCCGAGCGTCTATCACTGGCCCCGTGGCTGCCTGGGGCATCTGCCGGCGCACGGCCGGCAGACCACTGGCTCACGCCCCTGCGCGCCGCCCTGTGTTCCGCCCCGACGGACCTGTTCGCCGCGGATCCGTCGTCGGGCTCCCCGCGGGATCGCTTCGTGAACGGCATGTGCGCGCTCGCAGCGGGCGAAATCGATTGGGCTGGAGAGGCGTTGAGGGCGGCACAATTCACCTCCGAACCGATACCGTCGATGGCGGCGCGTCTTACCGTCGTGGTCATCGACGCACTTCGCGGCACAACACCGGATCCATCGGTCGTGCACGATCTCGCCTCGACGTGCTATCGCGAGGGATTGCCCTGGCTCGAACGTGTGTGTCGCGGAATACAGGAGTTGCTGCTCGTCCGGGAGCTTCCCGCGGAATGGCGCGTCGACGTCTGCGCGGAGATGGTGCGTGAGTGCGAGGAGCTCGGCGACCATTGGGGAGCCGCATTGATGACATTCGGACTCGCGCTGACCGCGCGATGTCGACACGATCCGGATGCGGCCCAGCGCTTCGGGGACGCGGCTGTCCGCTTCGGGCAACTCGGTGCCCCGGTACTCGCCGTATGGTGTCGCATCCTGAGGCTCGACGACGCCGCACCCGACAACGCTGGTCGAGCACAGCAGGCCGCTGTGGCGGCGCGGGGACTCGGGCTGCACCGCGCCGAGGCGTTCGCCCTGTCGTGCGCGGCAGCGGGGGCCCTGTCCCACGGTCGGAAACACCTTCCTTCGCTCGGCTCTCTCGCACCGGGGACTTCTGGTACGAACGGGAAAGTCCGGGGCACCGGAATACCCCCGGTGGGAATCTTCTGCTTCGGCGGCTACCGGCTCGAGGCGTTCGGTCGGGTCGTCGAGCTCGCGGGTCTGCGGCCGCAGGCGCGCACGTTGCTACGACTGTTGTCGATGACACCGAACCGTGACTGCCACCGCGAGTCGCTCGAGGATGCGCTGTGGCCCGGTGTCCCGCACGACGCCGCATGCCACCGTTTGCAGGTCGCCGTGTCGAGCGTTCGAGGCCTGCTGCGCGCCCACGGGATGGCACTGCTGCGACGTGACGAGTCCTATCGGCTGTGTGTCCCCGCGGACGGTTTCTCCGATGTGCTGGAGTTCGAGCGCGCGCTTACCGACGCCGCCTCACCCCGGAGACGAACGGACGTGCGGGCACGGGTGGCCGCGCGGGCGCACGCACTCACCCTCTACGCCGGGGACCTCCTGCCGGAGGACGGCCCCGCCGAGTTCGTCACCACCGAGCGCCAGCGGCTGCGCCACACCGCTGCGGTCGCGGCCGCCGCCCTGGCCGGGGACTACCTGATACTCGGCGACGCAGCTGAGGCCTACGAGGCGGCCAGACGAGCCGTGGACCTCGATCCCTACCAGGACGCGCCCTGGCAACTGATGGTGGAGATCCACGAGACGGCAGGCGACGCGAGCGCCGCCGCGCAGGTGCGGGGCGAATACCGCCGGATCCGGGCCGAGCTCGGTCTACCGTAGAACACCTCGACCGTCGACCTCGGTGGCGGTCACCACCTCGACATGGTGCGTAATATGCGCCGGTTTGACGGCATCGACCAGCGCATCGAGTCTGCGCTCGTCGATCGCCGAACGATCGGTTACCACCAGCCGAACGGTCAGCAGCGGGTGCGGGTTACCCGGAGACGGGGTCCCGGGTGTCGTGGACGCGACGATGCCCCCGGATTCCTCGATCTCTGGTTCGACGTCGAACACCGCGGCGACTGCCTCACGTACGCTGCGCGCGGTGCCGCGGGCCGCCAGCGTACGTACCCCCGCCCGGATGAGGTCGCGCCGACGTGCCTCGGTCTCGTGGCCGACGAAGGTGAGTCCGATCCACCCCGCGAGCCAGCCGAGCATGTCTTCCGGGGTGGTGGACGGATCGAGGTAGGCACCGAACGAATCGAGCGTCGTGAACACGGGCGCGAGCAATTCGTCGAACGCGGCACACAGTTGCTGGGTGTACCGATCCTGCTGATACACCCCGGGTACCGTCTCGCCGAGCGGTCGGGCCGACGGGAGTCCGTCGATTGTGCCTCTCATGCCGGTTCCACTACCTGGTGATCGTAGGAGTACACGAGCGCGGTGGCAGCAACGGGCACGATGGACACACGCTCCCGTTTCCGGGTGGCCGGATTCGCGGTGTACAGGCGAACCATCATTTCGCTCGACATATCGATACCGGGAACGGTACTGATCGCCGCACCCATTTCGCCTTCCTGCACGGGGCGCCCGATCGGCCATCCGCAACCGTGTGGGCCGCCGTACAGCGGATGGAGCACCCGGTACAGGGCGGTGAGGATGCCGGATTCGACGTGAGAGCGTACGAATCCGGGCAGCGGATGCATTCCCACCACCACGGTGACCGCTTGGTAGGTGGGAGGCTCGATCACGAGCCGAGTGCCGACGAGGCGGCGTTCGTCGAGGAACCGTCGAATCCGTTCGACGGTCTCGGTCGGCGGTGTGAGATCCGCGAGTTCGACTCTGCCCAGTTCGTCGGAGGTTACGTGCGGCACGAGAAGTACCCGGACCACCCCCTCGGAAGCATTCTGTGCCGACAGGCAGTGCACGCGGGCGATCTCCGGAGCCACCTCGCGTGTCAGGTCCTCGAAGTCCTGGGCGGTGACCGCGCGACCGCGCGAATGCAGGATCAGTGGTCCGCGGGTCTTGACGTCGTCGAGTGTCTCCGCGGGTGCGCCGCCGATCACCGGACTGCGATTCTCGACGCGGGAGATGTAGGGCACGCTGGTCTTCAGCACGCGGATGCGACCGGTCGCGACATTGCCTTGCACGCCGCCGCCGGTTCGATACGCCGCCATTCGCAGTGGCGCGGATTTGGGTGGAATCGCACCGTACTGGCGAAGCGTGCCGGCCGACTCACGCACGGCCGGCCCGAACATCACCTCGCCGGAGACCGCGTCGACGTGAAAGACCTGGTCCCCTTCCGCCGCCTCGGCGAAGTGGTCCACATGCCGCCATATCGACTCGATATCGCCATCGACCGCGACGACGCTGCAGCCCGCCCAGGGCAGAACCGGTACGTGCTGGAGACGAAAATGTTGGGCGGCCGTACCGTCGGAGTTGCCGAGCGGCTCGTCGCGGATGACTCGGGCATGCACGATCGATGCCGTACCGCCGATCGTGCTCGCGGCCACTTTCCGTATCCGAGGAGGTTCGGAAAAGGTTCTCTGGTTGGGCTCCGGTTCCCGCAGCCGGCAGCGAACCCATCCCCTCCGCACCCCGGCCAGTACGGATTCGTCGTGATCATTCGGCAGGTGCAGGACGACATCGCCCGGCTTGTTCAGGCCTCCTGTTTCATCGCGGTCGACCGGACATTGTTTCCAGCCGCTCGGCGTCTTCGCCTCCCACACCAGCGGGGGACGCCGCGGATCGACACCGATGCCCGAGACCTCGCAGTCGATGCGTAGCAACACCGCACACGAGGGCACGGCGTCGGACAGGCCGATCATCAAGGAATCTCCGGGACGGGGCACCGGCGAGAAACACGTGAATCCGGAACCGCGCATCTCGTTGGTCCGCTCGGTCGGATCCTCGCCGACGAGTTCGACGCCGACCCACGGTGCGGTACACGGAACGATGTCGAGCTGCTCGACCGTCGTGAACACCACGGGCTCGGTGATGTCCGTGCGATCTGTGCCGACTTCGGTCTCCGCACGCACGACCACGACCTGGGATTGCGGGGCCGACAGCCAGAAGGTGACGGTTCCCTGCGCGACACCGGGCGGTCGCCGCTCCACCCCGATCAGTTCGAGGAACTTGACGTAATGGCGATCGGGAACGCGATTCAACCGGTAGATGAGCTGGTCGACCATCATCGCGAATGTTTCGATCAGGGTGATGCCGGGATCGGAGATGTTGTGATCGCTCCAGTCGGGGCATCGGTACCTGACGAGTCGGCGCGCATCGTCGACGAGCTGCTGGAAGCGCCGGTCGTCGAGGTCGGGGGCGGGCAACACGACGCTCACCCCGCCTGTTGTCGTGGTGTGGTGGGAAACGACTCTTCGGGCTCGTCGACGATCAGGTAGAACGGAAACACCAGATTGCGTACGTCGCTGCGCTCGTGGATCGAATAGGCCACGTCGATGTAGCACGTCCCGGGTGCGGCCGGGTCGAACCGAACCACGACGTCGCGCACGTCGATTCGCGGCTCCCACTGGGCGAGGGCTTCGTGCACGTCGGCGGCGATCGCCGCGGCGGTAGCTTCGTTCGCCGGGGAGAAGATGTGTTCGTGCACCCGGCAGCCGAACTCCGGGCGCATGGGCCGCTCGCCGGGAGCGGTCCGGAGGATCAGCTCGATCGCCTGCTCGATATCGCGGAATCCGGTGGCCAGTGCGATGCCGCCGACGGCGTCGACCTGCACCGGGTAGTTCCACCCGCTGCCGATGAAGTCGATGGGCACGGTCTCAACCTCCGATCAGTACTGTTGCCGCGCCGAAAACGATCGGCGCACCGCAGGCGGACAGGTCACCCACCCGCGCGGCAGGCATTCCGCCGATGAGGACGGTCGCCGATCCCGGTCCGGCGATCACCGTCGGCGGATGGACGGCGGGCGGTGGAAAGCTGCAGATATGTGGGGTCCCCACGGTCGCCGCCGGCTGTCCGGCGATGAGCACGGTGGGGACCCCGGGCGGCCCGATCACACCCGGATGGCCGGTTGGGTCACCGACCCGCGCCGCAGGGGGCATGCGTCCTCCCTCAATTGATCTTGACCGGCGTACCCGAGATGACGGCCGGTCCACCGGCCTTGAATTCGGCCAGGGCGTTGGCGGAAATTTTCACGCTCGGGCCGTCTGCCGCCACGCCGCCGGCGTCGACGGCGATCGAGCCGCTGCCACCGGACATCGTGATCGACCGCTTACCGTTCAGGACGATCTCGGCGGCGGTGAGCGCGAGCTCGGCGTCGGCCGCGTCGATCACCACCCCGCGCTTGCCCTCGACGAGAACTGTCCCGTCGCTGTGGATTTCGACCTTGGTACCGATCTTGTCGAGGACGAGACGCAGTTTGCCGTCCCCGGTCTCGACGGAAACGCCTTCGATCCGTCCGCTCTCGTCGAGCAGGTCGAGGCGGTGGCCGTTGCGTGAGACGAACGACCGCCGGTTGACGGCGCCGGATCCGCTGTCGATCAACGCCGGCCCCTTCGCGCTGACCGTGTCGACTCCGTTGTACAGGCCACCGAGAACGTAGGGTCTGCGCGGATCGTGCTGCTCGAAGGCGACGAGCACTTCGTCGCCGACCTCCGGGACGACGAGCGCCCCGCGCCCCTTACCGGCGCCCGACTGCAGGACACGGGCCCAGTCGCTGACGTAGTCCGCCGACAACCACGGGAAGGTCAAGCGGACCCTGCCCTGGTGTGCGGGATCCCGCGCGTCGCTGACCTGCGCAACGACGACGCCCTGCCCGGCCACGCCGCCGGTGCCGGACGCGAGTCCGTACAGGCTGCGCTCCTGGCGCCCGGTCACCGACAACGAGGTGGTGTACCCGCCCGCGCCGGGTTCGTATCGATGCCGTGCCGCGGTTACCAGGTACTTCCCGTCGAATGGTTCGCCCATGTTCGCCAGGCAGATCGGAGTATCGGCGCGCAGCTTCGGGTTTCCCCGTACCACGGCGTCGACCTGGGCGAAGGAACCTCCGATGACCTCGGCGAGGGCCGTGGCCGCCGAGTCGGCCTCGGGTTGGGTGCGATACGCGACGTCGGTGGCGACGTAGGTGGGGTCGCCGAAGGCCGCCGCGACCGTGGCAGGGGTAATGGTCGGCAGATCGGCGCTCTTCGTGTTCGCACCCGCCTCTGCGACGATCGCCTTCTTCTGCGCTACGTCCCAGCCGCGGACCTGCACCTTGGCGACCTGGTCGGCGGCTGTCACCACCGACCGGATACGGAGCAGGTCTCTCCCGAAGGTGAGGACGAGTGGATCCCGGCTGGAGGTGCCCAGCCCGGGAGGGGCGTCCGCGGCGGGCTTACGCGGCCCGAAGTCGAGTTTGTTGTCCCGAACCGCGACCTCGAAGCCGACGCGCTTGGCGAGAGCATCGAGAAACTCCCAGTCGCTCTGTCCGCACTGAGCCAGATGATCGAACACGGTGCCGGTCGATGTCACCTCGCCGACTTCCAGACCGGCGCGACGTGCGACGGCCACGGCCGCATCCGAGGCCGTCGTCTGGGTGTAGGCCGTCGTGCGTTTACCGCGAAAGAGCCGATGAGCGCAGTCATACCCCCGGATCGTCGTAAATGTCCCCGTCCCGTCGAAATCGAGTTCGACCGCGGTGACTTCGCCGGACACCAGTGGCTGGGGAGTGTTGGCGATATCGGTCGTAACCGCGACATGCACTTTCGAACCGATTTCGACCTTCGATTGCGCAAGCAGTGTTCGGTCGGTGTCGCGGAATCGGAGGCTGAACGTATCCGGCACGCGCAGGCTCGTATCCACGATCGCGGATACGAGCAGCGCTGCGATGTTGTTCGCCAGCGGTCCGCCGTCGACCTGTACGAGGAGTCCCGAGGTCGATGTCATCGTGATCAACCGATCCGGTTCAGCAGATCCGACACGCCGGGCAAGACCACCGACTGCCCGGCGGCCACTCGCATCGGGTCGTCGATACCGTTGTAGGCGGCCAGTGGTCGCCACAGCGTGGGATCTCCATACTCGTGATACGCGAGTAGCTGCAACGTGTCACCCTCGACGAGCTCATGGACCCGGCTCGGCGTAATCGCCCCCGAGGACGGATTCTGGGGGCGGGGTTCCCCCGGCATCTCCTCCAGGTTCACGGTGCAGACGGCGCGAATCGGTTTCCCGGCCGGTGAGAACAACGTGTATTTCGCGTTCACCTGGGTCACGAAGGCGTTGAAACTCGACGTACCGCCCCACGTGAGTACCACCAGCGGCGG
>JABFXT010000509.1 GCA_013361595.1 Nocardia sp.
AGCTGGTTGATACCGCGTTCGACGGTGTTGCGGTCGCGGTAGATCACCGGATCGAACGCCGGTGGGCGCCCGCCGTTGGATCCACGAGCCCGGCGGTGACCGGCCTGGTCGGCCGGCACCGGGATCGTGGCCTTGATTCCCCGCTGCCGCAGCCATGTGCGGTTGCCGCGACTGGAATAGGCCTTATCGGCCAAAACTCGTTCTGGTCGCCGACGGGCCCGGCGGCCGGGTTCGCCGACCTCGATCCCGTCGAGTACCGCCGGGAACTGGGGGCTGTCACCGGCCTGGCCCGCCGTGAGCAGCATGCTCATCACCAGACAGCCGTCCTCGCAGGCCAAATGTAGTTTTGTTGTCCATCCGCCGCGGGAGCGGCCGAGTGCGTGGTCGCGGGGTTCATTCGCGCCGGGCCCGGTGGGTGGTTCGGCTTGGCTGTCCGGGTCACGGCGGGCTCCGGCCGCGTGTTGATGGGCTCGCATGATCGTCGAGTCGACGCTGACCTGCCATCCGATCCGGCCCGCGGCTTGGGCGAAGGTTTGCAGCATTTTCAGGATTACGAGCCAGATTCCGCCGCGCTGCCAGCGCCGGAACAGGCTGTTCCTGACGTGTCCCCTCACGGTTCTCCATGCCGAGTCCGCCGGCGACTTGGTAGAGGGCGTGCGCCACGTTCTGGGCTGCGGCTCCGCGGTCGTACTCCTGGTCGGTCTTCCTCTCCACGGAGCTGCTGGCCTGCGCGAGTTCCCAGATCCGGCCCTCGGTGCGGGCGGCGAGCCTGACCCCGCGGTGGATATGCCGGTCGGTGTCGACAGCGCTGCGAGAGCGCTCGTCGGCCCACAGCTGGTCGGGGATGTCGTCGCGGTCCAGGACGCGGCCGGCGTCGATGTCGGTGAGAACAGCGGCCAGGTGGGCACGTTCGATCGGTGCCAGCCCGTTGGGTTCGGTCCCGATCGCGATCGCCTGCAGTTTGGCGCGGGCCGCCGCCATTTCCGGCAGGGCGGCGGCCATCCTGTCACCGATGCCGATACGGGCCACCTCCTCGGCGCCGGTGGTCGCGGCCAGTTCGTTGTGCGCTCTCCTGTTCTGGTTCCCCGCGTGGGTGGCGTACCTCTCCAGTTCGCGGCGCAGGTCGTCGCGGTCGACGTAGCCGGGCCAGATGCTCAGGTCGGGCTGGTGACCGGCCACGATCGCACGCCCGATCTCGCGGACGGTGTGCTGATCGGGCGGGTTCATCACCGAGATTTCCTCGGTCATCTCCGCCGGCGCGATGCGCTGGGCGGCGAACTCGGCGAGTAGAGCCGGGATCCGGCCCCGTGCCTCCTCACCCGGGTCGACCATGGTCGGGGTAGTGAGCAGGTCGAGGTCGGCGGTGTGTGCGCCCAGATAGTCGACGTTCGCCGCGGGTGTCGAGCCAGCCGCGCGGATCCGCCGGGTCGATACCGTCGCCGATCCAGTCGGTGCGCGCGGCGACGGCGGCTCCCTTGCTGGCCGGATCCAGCGTGGAGGCGGGCTATTTCCAGGCGTTGCAGGAGTTGATCATCGAGCGCCACAGCGTCTCGGGCCAGCCGCACACAGGTCTGCGCTGCCGACTCGGCGGCCTGGGCGAACCCGATCACCCACTCGTCGGTGTGTGGTTCCGGTTCGCGGTAGGAGGTCAAGCCTGCCAGATATGTGTCGGTGCGCGCGGCGAACACGGTACTGATCGGGATCAGCTTGTGCCGCAGGGCATCACAGCGCCGCAGCACGGTGTGGATCAGTCGGCCGGTACGCCCGTTGCCGTCGATGATCGGGTGGGTCGATGATCGGGTGGATCGTCTCGAACTGCGCGTGGGCGATCGCGGCCCGCAGGACCGGATTGCCGTGAGTGGCGGTCAGGAACGAGGCCAGATCCGAAACCAGGGCGGGAACCTCGGACTCGGGCGGGGGTACGAAATCGGCCCGCAACGGACTCCACCCGGGTCCGCCCGCCCAGTTCTGTTCGGTGCGCAGACCGGCCGGTAACCGGGGTTCGATGGTGTGCTGCAGGTCCGCGATATCTTGTGTGCTGATCGGCCTGGATCGGTCGGCCGGGGAATCGATGGCATGCTCGGTGGCAACCACGTCCAGAGCGGTACGAATACCCGATTCCAGGGTTTCGGCGATCGCGAGTTTCTTGGATCAGCGCGAGTACGCCGATCGCCCAGTGGGCACCGTGCTCCAGGTAGACGTACTCGCTCAGCGTGCCCTTGCGCTCGATCGGATCGCCGCCCTCGACGAATGGCATGAAGAACATGGCGCACGTCCCGGCAGTGCCGCGTGAACCGGACACGACGAGCGGCA
>JABFXT010000851.1 GCA_013361595.1 Nocardia sp.
GACGACGGGTAGCGTGCCGCCAGCCGCCCACCCCCAGACGGCGGCGCAGGGTCCCCGCATCTCCCGGGCGCGCGGCGCCGGCCGGCTCGTCGTAGGACACGGACCCTCCTGTCTTCGTTCGAAGCCGAGGACAGAGGTCGAAGCCGAGGACAGAGCCCCTGACCGGGATCCGTGCGACGCGCAGATACGCCGCGCCACCCGCCGCTGGTGCCCGGCTCCGATCCGGCCGGCCGATCAGGACCGGTACAGACCGGTCCTGGACACGCGGGCCGCGGGACAACGATCGCCGGTGAACGCGACGCACCGGTCGGCATCGCGCGATCAGCGCCCGGCGAGGACCATTTCCGCGTAGCGTCCCACCGCGAGCACCAGATCGTCGGAGTGCCGGGGGCCCACGATCTGCAGCCCGACCGGTAGTCCCTCGCTCGTCCGCCCGGCCGGAATACTCAGCGCCGGCTGCTGGGTGAGGTTGAACGGATAGGTGTAGGGCGTCCAATCCGGCCAGTCCGACATTCCGCTACCGGGCGGCACATCGTGCCCGGCCGCGAACGCGGTGATCGGGACGGTGGGGGTGATGAGGATGTCGTAGGCGGTGTGGAAGGTCCCCATGGTGATCGCCACCTGGGCAGCGACCGCGCGGGCATCGAGATAGTCGGTGGCGGACAGGGTTTCACCGTGTTCCCACACCCGGCGCAGACCGGGGTCGGCATTCTCGCGGGCACCTTCCGGGAACGTCGCGAGCATGGCCGCGGCGCCCGCCGCCCACATGATGTCGAAAGCGTCCCGCGGATCGGCGAAACCCGGGTCCGCGGCCGAGACACGCAGGCCGGCGGCCGCGAGTTCGGCCACGGCGCCGGAGACGATCGCCTCGACCTCCGGATCCGGCCGCACATAGCCGAGTGTCGGTGAATAGGCAGCGGTCACGCCGCGGACATCGCGCTGGATCTGACCCCGGAAAGTGGTCAGTGTGGGCGCGAGCGCGGTGGGATCGCGTGGATCCGGCAGCGCGAGGATATCGAGCAACAGCGCCGCGTCCTCGACTGTCCGGGTGAGCGGCCCGGCGTGGGCCAGCGGACCGAACGGACTTGCCGGATACAGCGGGATACGCCCGTGGGTGGGTTTGAATCCCACGATGCCGCAGAACGACCCCGGAATCCGGACGCTGCCGCCGCCGTCGGTGCCGACCGAAACCGGTCCCATACCGGCCGCTACCGCCGCCGCGCTGCCGCCGGAGGACCCACCGGCGGTGCGGGTGGGGTCGACCGGATTGCGGGTGATCCCGGTGAGCGGGCTGTCCGTCACACCTTTCCAGGCGATCTCCGGGGTGGTGGTCTTACCGACCATCACCATGCCGTCCTCCCGGACCCGCGCCGCCACGGGGCTGTCCACCGGCCAGGGCCCTTCCGGGCCGATGCTCAGGGAACCGCGGCGGGTCGGCCAGTCCTCGGTGAGGAAGATGTCCTTGATGGAGATCGGCACGCCGTCGAGCAGGCCGCGGACGTGCCCGGACTGCCAGCGGGCCTCGGATTCCTTGGCCTGCACCAGTGCCCGGTCGGGGTCGACCAGGCAGAAGGCGTTGATATCGGCATCACGCGCGGTGATGGCGGCGAGAACGGCATCGGTGGCCTCGACCGGGGACAGTGTCCCGGCGGCATAGGCCGAGACCAGTTCCACCGCGGTCATCTCGCCGGGGTCGGTCGGTCGGGGGGTCTCGGGGTGGCTCATTCTGGGGCCCTCCTTCAGCCGGGCACGTACCCCAGCGTTTTGTCGACGACATTGTCCAGTGGACGGCCGGCCGACCAACGGTCGAAATTGGCGGCGAACGCGGCGACCATCTCGGCACGCCAGCCGACGAAATCACCGGAATTGTGCGGCGTGACGCGCGCCGTGGGCAGTGTCCACAGTGGATGGCCGGACGGTAGCGGCTCCGGGTCCACCACGTCCAGTGCGGCGCCGGCGATTCCACCGGAGCGCAGCGCGTCGACGAGATCGTCGGTCACGACCAGTTCGCCGCGTCCCACATTGATGAAGCGGGCATGCGGTTTCATGGCGCCGAACGCGCGGGCATCGAACATATGCCGGGTGCGGTCGGTGAGCGGGGCGATGGCGACGACGTAATCGGCGCAGGGCAGTTCGGCGTACAGATCGGTGGTCACCACCCCGAAATCCGGATCGTCGTTGCGGGCGCGGCGGCCGACGGCGCGGACCCGCATTCCGACAGCCCGCAGCAGTCCGGCGATGGCGCGGCCGATCGCCCCGGTGCCGACGACGAGCGCGGTGGACCCCGCGATACGCTCGGATTCCCGATGCTGCCAGATCTGTTGCCGCTGCAACCGATTGGAGCCGGCGAGATCCTTGGCGAAATCGAGGATCTGGCCGAGCACGTATTCGGCTATCGCGGTGTCGAATACGCCCCGGGTGTTGGTGACGACGACATCGCCGGCGCGCAGTTCGGGGAACAGCACGGTATCGACACCGGTCGCGGCGACGTGCACCCAGCGCAGCCGGTCGGCCGCGTGCCAGGCATCCGGCAGCGCCGAGGTCTGGAAGTCGTAGACGAACAGCACCTGCGCGCCGGGCAGCGCGTCCGCCAGTCCGGCGGAGTCGGTGTACCGCACCGCGGCTCGCGCACTCACCGGCGCCATGAGGGCCGGATCGGGCGGTCGGCCACTGTGCACAACGGTGACAATCGGGCCCGATTCCATATTGACACGGTATGGTCACATCGTATGATTGTCAACAATCCGATCGTTCTCGGAGGTCTTCCCGGCTGAGTGCGAGAGGGGCCGCAGTGGAGTTCGATTTTCCCGATATGGAGGGCCCGGTCGCGCAGCGGGGCATCGGTGTCATCGCACCGTTCGACCTGGCGCTGGAGCGCGAACTCTGGCGTTGGGTGCCGCTGGAGGTGAGCCTGCACCTGGCACGCACCCCGTACGAACCGGTACCGGTATCGCTGGCCATGGCCGAACTGGTCTCCGATGCCGTACATCTCACCGCGGCGACCCGCAATGTGCTGCACGTCGAACCCGAGGTCGTCGCCTATCTGTGCAACTCCGGCAGTTTCATCAAAGGGATCGAATACGAGCGGTCCCTGTGCGACACGATCTGCCGGGCCGGCGCCGCGAACGCGGTGACCACCTCCGGCGCCCTGCTCGAAGCCGTCCGGCACCTCAATATCGGGCAGATCTCCGTGATGACCCCGTACGACGAGCTCCTCACCGGCAAGTTACGCGATTTCCTCGACGAAGCCGGCTGCTCGGTGGTCCGCTCCGAGCATCTGGGTCTGGGCGGCGGTATCTGGAAGGTCAACTACCGCACCATCGCCGAACGCATCATCGGCGCCGACGACCCCAAGGCCGAGGCGATTTTCGTCAGCTGCACCAATCTTCCCACCTACGACATCATCGAACCGCTGGAGAAGATGCTGGGCAAGCCGATCATCACCGCGAACCAGCTCACCATGTGGGCCTGTCTCGGGCGGATGAAACTGCCCATGATGGGTCCCGGCCGGTGGCTGCTGGAAGTCTTCTGAACATATCCAGGAACGGAGCCACGATGCCGGTACCGACAATCGGTTTCATCTACCCCGACCACGCCGCCGAGGACGACTACCCCCGCGCCGAGTCGATCCTGGGCGCGCGCCTGCCGGTCGCGCATATCTACGGCACCGATCTGCACGCGGTGCCCGAACTGCTGGACCTGGGCAGCCCGGACAAACTCCGGGACGGGGCCGCGCGACTGTCCGCGCACGAACCCGACGCGGTCGTCTGGGCCTGCACCTCCGGCAGTTTCGTCTACGGTCCGGACGGGGCCCGGGAACAGGTCCGCGGCCTGGCCGACGCCGCGGGCGTCCCGGCCTCCAGCACCAGTTTCGCCTTCGTGGCGGCAGCCCGTGCGCTGGGTGTACGCCGGGTGGCGGTGGCCGCGAGCTACCCGGACGAGGTCGCGCGGCTGTTCGCCGACTTCCTGGCCGATGCCGGGATCACGGTCGTCGCGTTCCGGAGCGCCGGTATCGAAACCGCGGCGGAGGTCGGCACCCTCACCAGCGAACAGGTGCTGGAGCTCGCCGTCGCCAACGATCATCCCGACGCGGACGCGCTGCTGATCCCCGATACCGCGATGCATACGCTCGAGGTCCTGCCGCGGCTGGAAACCGCGCTCGGCAAACCGGTCCTCACCGCGAATCAGGTCACCATCTGGGAAGGATTGCGACTCGCCGGCGCCACCCCGATATCGTCATCGCTGGGGGCGTTGTTCGCGGAAAGGTCTACCCATGTCGGTGGTTGATTTCGAGCCGGTCAATCAGCGGTCCACCGCCGAGATGATCGCCGACAAACTGCGCGAGGCGATCGTGCGCGGCGGACTGGAGCCGGGAGCACAGCTCGGCGAGGCCGATCTGGCCGCGCAGTTCGGGGTCTCCCGCGGGCCGGTGCGGGAGGCGATGCAGCGGCTGGTGTCGGAGGGCCTGCTGCACAGCATCCGCAACCGCGGGATCTTCGTCATCGAACTGACCCTCGCCGACGTCGTCGATATCTACCGATCCCGAACCGCCATCGAGGGTGGTGCCCTCACCCTGATCCTCGACGACCGCCGCGAAGTCGCCTACGAGGCGCTGATGCCGAGCGTCGCGGCGATGCTCGACCGGGCCGAGGCGGGTGATCCCGCGGGCGTCTCCGACGCGGATCGCGAGTTCCACGAGGCGCTGGTGGCGTCGGCCGGGAGCCCTCGGCTGGTGCGCGCGGCGCGGACCCTGCTGATCGAGACCCGGATGTGCCTGGGCGCATTGCAGACCACCTATCCGGACCTGCGGGAACAGGCCCAGGAACATGTGGCGTTGCGCGAGGCGATCGGCACGGCCGCACCGCACCGGGTCCATCAGCTGCTGCGCGACCATATGGACGACGCGGTCCAGCGGCTACGCGTCCGATATGCGGCGGAACCGATTCCCGGCTGACCGCACCGATCAGTCGATCAGGCCGCGTGGGCGCACCACCAGTACCGGCGACGCCCGATTACCCTTCTCCTGGAGCAGGGCGATCACCTTGTCGTCCGCGGTGAGCGCGGCGTACACACCGGCCTGCCCGATCGGATCCAGCCAGCGTCCGTCCCGCAGTTTCTCCGCCTCGGCGGCGTCGATCGTGCGCTGCGGAAATGACAGACGCACCGCCGCATCGATACCCAGGCTGGGCGCCGGATCCTCGGCCAGCTCCGGCAGCGTGCGCGCGTGCTCCAGCGTGAACGGCCCGACCCGGGTGCGTCGCAGCGCGGTCAGATGGCCGCCCACGCCCAGAGCCGCGCCCAGATCTCGGGCGAGTGCCCGGATATAAGTGCCCGACGAGCAGTCGACCACCACATCGAGGTCGACCAGCCCCGCCTCCGGCAGATCGCGCCGGGCCAGCACGTCGAACCGGGATACGGTGACCGGCCGGGCCGGTATCTGCACCTCTTCACCGGCGCGATGCCGGGCGTAGGCGCGCTCCCCGTCGATCTTGATCGCCGACACGGTGGCCGGAACCTGCTGGATCTCCCCGGTGAGGGTGGCGACGACCCGGGCGATATCGGCATCGGTGACCCCGTCGGCCATCGCGGTGGTGAGCACCTCGCCCTCCGCGTCGTCGGTGGTGGTGGACCGGCCCAGGCGGATCGTCGCGGTGTAGCTCTTCGTGGTGAGGGTGAGCAGTCCCAGCAGTTTGGTGGCGCGTTCCACCCCGAGGACCAGTACTCCGGTGGCCATCGGGTCGAGTGTGCCCGCGTGCCCGACCTTCTTGGTACGCAACAGCTTCCGCGTTTTCGCCACGATATCGTGACTGGTGGGACCGCCCGGTTTGTCGACGATCAGCAGACCGCCCAGCAGATCGGCCATCAGCTGTGCGCGATCGCGGTCAGGATGAAACCGTCGGTGATCCGCCAGCGTCCGTCGAAGGAGGTCAGCGGCACTCCCCCGTCACCGGTCTGCCCGGGAACCAGCAACTGCGAACGGAAAGTGCCGGCGCCGGTGGTATCCGTGGCCTCGGCCACCGTGAAGGTGATGTGCGCGTCCTCGAAACCCAGCCAGCGGGTGGTCAGCGGGAACCACGCCTTGTAGGTGGCCTCTTTCGCGCAGAAGAGCAGGCGGTCCAGGTGCAGTGCGGAATCGCTGGTGCGCAACCATTCCCGTTCGGCGGGCAGGCTCACCGAATCCAACACCCCCTCCGGGAGGGTGTCGTGCGGTTCGGCGTCGATTCCGATCGAGCGGTAGCGCATCTTGTGGGCCAGCGCCGCGCCGCGGAAACCGTCGCAGTGGGTGAGGCTGCCGACGATGCCGCGCGGCCATACCGGTGCACCCCGCTCACCCTTGCCGATCGCCACCGCCGGCTCACCCAGCTGCGTCAGCGCCTGACGGGCGCAGTGTCGCGCGCCGATGAAGTCACGCCGCCGCTTGTCCACCGATTTCGCGATGAGGTGCTCCTCGGCGGGATGCGGCTTCAGATCCTCCGGATAGTCGAGCAACTCGGCGGAGGCGACATCGGCGGGCAAAATTGTCTCGATCATCGTCGCTGAGCCTACTGGGTACGGGTCGCGCGATATCGGCCGCTCCGCCCACCGCCCGCGACCGGTGCCCGGCAGCGGGCGCGACCCGGCGCCGCGCCGGTCATCGCGGCCGATCTTGTCAGTCCAGACCGCGGCGGCGCTGCGCCTTGGCACGCATCTCGGCCGCGGCCGCCGCCATTTCGGGTGTCACCCGGAAATGACCGCCCCATTCGTTCAGGTCGCCCGGGGCGTACTCCGGGTCGGGCAGGATCTGGCGCAGCAGTTTGTCGGGCATACCGCGTTTCTGCCATTCCCGGGGATAACCCAGCGAGACCTCCTCGAACCGGACACCGTCGTGGAAGGTGGTCCGCGGAATGTGCAGATGCCCGTAGACGGCGCACAGCACGTTGTAGCGGGTATGCCAGTCGGCGGTGTGCTCGGTACCGCACCACAGTGCGAACTCGGGATACCAGAGCATATCCGTCTGCTCACGCAGCAACGGGAAATGGTTGATCAGTACCAGCGGGGTGCCCTCGGGCAGATTGTCGAGCTTGCGCCGGGTGGCACGCAGCCGGGCCTCGCACCAGGCGTCCCGGGTGAGGTAGGGATCGGGCGAGAGCAGGAATTCGTCGGTGGCCACGACATTGCGTTCCCGGGCGATGGCCAGGCCCTCTGCCTTGGTGCGCGCCCCCGCGGGCAGGAACGAATAGTCGTAGAGCAGGAACAGCGGCGCGATGGTCACCGCGCCACCGTGAGCCTCCGCGCCCGCCCCGGTCCATACCGGGAACGGATCCTCCGGAGTGAGCACATCCAGATCCCGGCACAGCGAAACCAGATAGTCGTAGCGCGCCGCACCGTGCATCTGCACCGGATCCTTGGCGGTGGTCCACAGTTCATGGTTGCCGGGCACCCAGATCACGGTGGCGAACCGTTCCCGCAGCAGTTTCAGCGCCCAGCGGATATCGTCACTGCGTTCGGCGACATCGCCGGCGACGATCAGCCAGTCCTCCGGCGAATCGGGACGGATATCCTCGACCACCGGTTTGTTGCCCTGGTGACCGACATGGATATCGCTCACAGCCATCAACTTGGGTATCACCACACCCACCTTCGCATATCGCCGTTGCCGTCCGGTACCTCCGTACCGGATCACCTGCCGCGCCCCCGGTCACGACGGGATTTCGGCACCGACCCGGATCCAGCGCCCCGACAGCGTCCGCCCGCTCACCGCCGCGAGCCGCAACAGCATGAACGCGATCAGCCCGCACCAGATTCCACCGATACCCCAGTCGAAGGCGAGTGACAGCCAGATCGCCGGCAGGAACCCGATCAACGCCGCCCCGAGCGTGGTGGTGCGCAGATAGGCCGCGTCGCCGGCACCCAGCAGCACCCCGTCCAACGCGAACACCACCCCGGCCACCGGAATCATCGCCACGAAATACCACCACACCACCCCGGTGCGATCGAGGACCGCCGCGTCATCGGTGAACAGTGGCGGGCTCAGCGCCGCCCCGGCCGCGAACAACCCGGCCAGCCCCAGCGCGAACACCTCCGACCAGCAGGTGACCCGGCGCGCCACCGCC
>JABFXT010000604.1 GCA_013361595.1 Nocardia sp.
AACCGATCGGCCCGCACCGGAAAACTCTATCGAATACCTGACACAGGGTGTCGTGATTTCCCGGCAGGCTTGCCGCCACGGCGTCGGCGAGGCCCGGCTGTCCGGGCCGACGGCGTCGGTACTCGACGAATCGAATGGAGCTGATGTGGAAGTGGAACGAACTGCGGTAAACCCGGTGACCTGGTCGTCGGCGATGGGATTCGACCAGGGTGTGCTCGTCTCCGGGCACACCCGGACCCTGTACTGCTCCGGGCAGACCGCGATGAGCGGCGACGGTGAACCCCTGCACACCGGTGATATGGGGGCACAGCTGGCGCTGAGCCTCGACAATGTGGAGGGGGTGCTCGGCGCGGCCGCCATGTCCCTGGCGAACCTGGTCCGGCTCGACGTCTACACCACCGACGTCGATCTGCTCCTCCGCCATTACGGGGTACTGGCCGCGCGGCTGGGCGCTGCCGGGGTGGCCCCGGCCACCACGCTGCTCGGGGTGAACCGGCTGGCCGTGCCCGGTCAGCTGGTCGAACTCGAGGGGACCGCGGTCGGGTGATCGGAGCGCGCCGCCTCCGGCATACCGCCGGAGGCGGTGCCCAGCACGACCGCGATGTTCCGCCGCGCGGGCGCGGGCACCCGGTGGCCCTCAGACGCCGAAGACCCGCTCCACCACTGCCCGGGCCCGCCGGGTGACCCGCAGATAGTTGTCGAGGAACTCGCCGCCGTCGTCGTTCGGCCAACCGGCCACCTTCGCCACCGCCGACAACGTCGTTCCCGGACCCGGCAACTGGTCGGAAGGTTTACCGCGCACCAGGACCAGCGCGTTGCGGGCCGCGGTCGCGGTGATCCAGGACCGGCGCAGCAGCTCGACATCGACCGGGTCCAGCAGATCCGACCGCTCGATGACATCGAGCGACTCCAGGGTCGAGGTGTTGTGCAGGGCCGGGATCTCGTGCGCGTGCCGCAATTGCAACAACTGCACGGTCCATTCGATATCGGCCAGGCCGCCGCGGCCGAGCTTGGTGTGCGTGGCGGGATCGGCACCGCGTGGCAGCCGCTCGGAATCGACCCGCGCCTTGATCCGGCGGATCTCCCGGACCGCGTCGGCGGATACGCCACCGGCCGGGTAGCGCACATCGTCGATCGTGTGCAGGAAGCGCAGGCCCAGCTGCTGGTCACCCGCGACCTGATGGGCGCGCAACAGCGCCTGCACCTCCCACGGCTGCGCCCACTGGTGGTAGTAGGCGTCGTAGGCGGCCAGGGTACGCACGAGCGGACCGCTACGGCCCTCCGGCCGCAAACCGGCGTCCACCTGCAGGGGCGGATCGGTACTGGGGGCGCCGAGCAGTTTCTGCACCTGCTCGGCGATACCGTTGGCCCATTTCACGGCGACATGCTCCTCTTCGCCGGGGCGCGGATCGCAGACGAACAGCACATCGGCGTCGGATCCGTACCCGAGTTCCATGCCGCCCAGCCGGCCCATCCCGATCACCGCGAAATCCGCGGGCGCCGGCGCGCCCCGCTCGGCGACACTGGCCCGGATCACCGCGCGCAGCGACGCTTCCAGTACCGCCACCCACACCGCCGACAGCGCCGCGCAGACCTGCGGCACCTCGAGCAGGCCCAGCAGATCCGCCGAGGCCACCCGGGCGAGTTCGTGCCGGCGCAGCGAGCGCGCGGTCGCGACCGCGCGCTTGGGATCGCTGTATCGGTCGGCGGCGGTGAGGATTCCGCCCGCCACCTCGACCGGCTGGGTGCGCAACAGCAGCGGCCCGTGCGGGCCGTCCGCGTACATGCGAATGGTCTCGGGAGCGTTGATCAGCAGATCCGGCAGGTACGCCGAGGAGCCCAGCACCATCATCAGGCGCTGCCCCACGGCGCCCTCGTCGCGCAGCACCCGCAGATACCAGTCCTGATCCACCAGCCCTTCCGACACCCGCCGGTAGGCGAGCAGGCCGGCATCGGGGTCGGGGGTTTCGCCGAGCCATTCCAGCAGGGTCGGCAACAGCAGCGCCTGGATACGGCCCTTGCGCGATACGCCGCTGGTGAGGGCGCGCAGATGGCCGAGCGCGTGTTCGGGCGCGGCGTACCCGAGGGCGGCGAGCTGCCGGACGGCGGCGTCCGGGCTCAGTCGCAGGGCGTCGGAGTCCAGCCGGGCCACCGATTCCAGCAGCGGCCGGTAGAAGAGTTTGGTGTGCAGGCGGCGGATCCGCCCGGTCTGCCGACGCAGCTCCACCTGCAACACGCCCGCGGCGTCACGTTTACCATCCGGGCGGATATGAGCGGCGCGCGCCAGCCAGCGCATACCCTCCTCGTCGTCGGCGGCGGGCAGCGTATGGGTGCGTTTGAGCCGCTGCAACTGCAGCCGGTGCTCGAGCAGGCGCAGGAATTCATAGGAGGCGGTGAGGTTGGCGGCGTCCTCCCGGCCGACGTAACCGCGCGCGGCCAGCGCGGCGAGAGCTTCGACGGTTCCCTGGACATGCAGCTTCGGATCTACCCGGCCGTGCACCAGTTGCAGCAGCTGGACCGCGAACTCCACATCGCGCAGGCTGCCGCTGCCGAGTTTGAGTTCACGCTCGCGCAGTTCGGCGGGTACCAGATCCTCGACCCGGCGACGCATGGCCTGCACATCGGGGACGAAATCCGGTCGTTCGGAGGCGGTCCACACCAGGGCGTCGGTGGCGGACCGGTACTGCTCGCCCAGTTCCAGGTCTCCGGTCATCGGCCGCGCCTTGAGCAGAGCCTGGAACTCCCACGTCCGAGCCCAGCGCTGGTAGTAGGCCAGATGGGATTCCAGCGTGCGCACCAGCGCACCGGCCTTGCCCTCCGGCCGCAACGCGGCATCCACATCGAAGAACGCCGAGGAACCCACGGTCATCAGTTCGGCGGCCAGCCGGGTGGCGACGGCGTCGGCGGGTTCGGCGACGAACACGATATCGACATCGCTGACGTAGTTGAGTTCGCACGCGCCGCTCTTGCCCATGGCGATCACCGCCAGCCGCACGGGGCACGGCTCGTCCTTGCACACCCTGGCCACCGCCACCGCCAGTGCGGCGGTGAGCGCGGCATCGGCGAGCGCGGTGAGCTGACGGCCGATCTGCTCGTAGGGGATCACCGGCTCGTCCTCGACGGTCGCGGCCAGGTCCACCGCGGCCAGCAGCATGAGCTGATCGCGGTACCGTTTCCGCAGCGCCGCGACCACTTCCGGACCGGATTCGCCGGCCCGGAACAGCATCGGCGCGGCATTCGGCCCGGACTCGGGTTCGGCGGCCACCACCGCGAGCAGATCCGCGATCAGCTCGTCGCGATCGGGCAGTTCCGCGCGGCGCAACAACGTCCAGCATCCCGGTTCGGCGACCAGATGATCGCCGAACGCGGTGGAAGCGCCCAGCAGGGCGAACAGCCGGCCGCGCAGCATCCGCTCGGCGCGGATCGCCGAATCCAGTTCGGCCCAGTCGTTTCCGAGCGCCTCGGACAATCTGATCAGCGTGTTCAGCGCGAGATCGGCATCCGGCGACCTCGACAGCGACCACAGGACCGGAATGCTCTCGACGTTGTCCCAGCCCAGGGTTTTCAGCGAGGCGGCGGCCGTCGGTTCGAGCAATCCGAGACGGCCGGCACCGGGGACGGCGGACCGAGCAGACGGTGGGCGGACCATGAGCTCAAGGTACCGACTACAGCGCCCCGTGTGTGCCCGACCCCTGGCCCGCGCACGAGGTCATCGGACCCGTGCGCACCGGCCCCGGGTCGGATCGGACGCGAGGGCGCGGGTTCGGACCGCGTACACCCCTGACCGGCCCGATCACCGACCCGGATGAGCCGCGCTCAGAGACCCAGGTATTCGCGCAGTTCGAACGGGGTCACCTGGGCCCGGTAGTCCGCCCACTCCCGGCGCTTGTTGCGCAGGAAGAAATCGAAGACGTGCTCACCGAGCGTTTCGGCGACGAGTTCGGATCGCTCCATGGCGTGCAGCGCCTCGTCCAGCGTGCCGGGCAGCTCTTTGAAGCCCATGGCGCGCCGTTCGGCCGCGGTGAGCGACCAGACGTCGTCCTCGGCCTCCGCCGGCAGCGTGTAGCCCTTCTCGACACCCCGCAGGCCCGCGGCCAGCAGTACCGCGAAGGACAGGTAGGGATTGCAGGCCGAATCGGGGCTGCGGATCTCGACGCGCCGCGACGACGATTTGTTCGGGGTGTACATGGGCACCCGGACCAGCGCCGACCGGTTGGACCGGCCCCACGACGCCGCCGTGGGCGCCTCGCCACCGTGGATGAGCCGTTTGTAGGAGTTCACCCACTGGTTGGTGATGGCGCTGATCTCGTGGGCGTGCTCGAGGATGCCCGCGATGAAGGCCCGGGCCGTGGTGGAGAGATTGTCCGGGTCGTCGGGATCGGAGAACGCGTTCGCCTCCCCCTCGAACAGGCTCATATGGGTGTGCATGGCCGACCCGGGATACTGGGCGAAGGGCTTGGGCATGAACGTGGCGCGCACGCCCTCGTCGATCGCGACTTCCTTGATCAGGTACCGGAAGGTCATCACGTTGTCGGCCATCGACAGCGCGTCGGCGTAGCGCAGGTCGATCTCCTGCTGGCCGGGCGCGCCCTCGTGATGGCTGAACTCCACCGAGATACCCATGGATTCGAGGGCGTCGATGGCGTGCCGCCGGAAGTTCGGCGCGGAATCGTGGACGGCCTGGTCGAAGAAGCCGCCCGTATCGGCGGGCACCGGGTCCACACCGTCGGGCTGGTTCTTCAACAGGAAGAATTCGATCTCCGGATGCACGTAGCAGCTGAATCCGACGTCGCCCGCCTTGTTGAGCTGACGCCGCAGCACATGGCGCGGATCGGCCCACGACGGCGAACCGTCGGGCATGGTGATATCGCAGAACATCCGGGCGGAATGCTGATGGCCCTTGCTGGAGGCCCAGGGCAGCACCTGGAAGGTCGACGGATCGGGCCGGGCCACCATATCGGCCTCGGAGATCCGGGCGAACCCCTCGATGGCGGATCCGTCGAACCCGATGCCCTCTTCGAACGCCCCCTCGAGTTCGGCGGGTGCGATGGCGACGGACTTCAGATAGCCCAGTACGTCGGTGAACCAGAGACGTACGAAGCGGATATCCCGCTCTTCGAGCGTCCGCAGCACGAATTCCTTCTGGCGATCCATGACCGCGAGAGTAGGCACCCGGCGTTAAATCCGTGTTACATGACGCGCTGCGCTGTGTGTCGGGTCAGCAGCGCAGTCCCTCGGCCGGGGTGTCCAGGTCCACCAGGTAGCTGATGACCGCATCATCGACGCAGGTCGCACCGCCGTTGAGGACCACGGTATGGCTGTCACCCTCATGGGTGATCAGTGCCGCACCGAGCTGGTCGGCGAGATCGACACCCGCCTGATACGGGGTGGCCGGGTCCCCGGTGGTCGACACCACCACGATCCGGGGCAAACCCTGGACGGAGATGTCGTGCGGGCGGCTGGTGTTGGGCACCGGCCAGTCGGCGCACAGTTCCAGCGGCGCCGCCCCGGTGCCACGGCCGTCGTCCAGGAAAGGGGCGGCCCGCCGGTATTCGGTGTCCTGGCGACCGGCGACCGCCCGATCGGTGACCCGCGGATCGTCCACACAGCGGATCGCGTCGAAGGCGTCGGTGAGATTGCTGTAGGTGCCGTCGTCGCGGCGGCCGTTGTACATATCGGCGAGTTGCAGCAGGGTGTCGCCGCGCCCCTGCGACAGCTCGGTGAGCCCGATGGTGAGAACCGGCCAGAAATCGGCCCCGTACAAGGTCTGCTGTACGCCGGTGATCGCATCGTCGTAGCTGAGACCGCGGGGGTCGGTGGTGGCCGCGGGCGCGTCCCACAGCGGATCGACCAGCGCGCGGAAACGCGGAACCGCCTGTGCCGGGTCGGTTCCCAGCGGGCATTCCGGGGCTTGCGCGCAGTCCGCGGCGTAGGCGTCGAAAGCCTTCTGGAAACCGGCGGCCTGCCGCAACGATTCGGCGACCGGATCCTGCGAGGGGTCGATGGCGCCGTCCAGAACCATGGCGCGCACATTGCCCGGGTACTTCTCCGCGTACGCCGAGCCGAGCCGGGTGCCGTAGGAGTAGCCGAGATAGTTCAGCTTCGGGTCGCCCAGTACCGCCCGCAGGATATCCATATCCTGGACCACCTCACGGGTCCCGACATGGGCGAGGAATTCCGAACCGGTCCGGGCCACGCAGCGGTCGGCGTACTCCCGGTTCTCGGTCTCGGCTTCGCCGATACCTTCCGGCGTGTTCGGCACCGGGAGTTCGGCCCGTTCCGCGTCGGCCTCCGGCGGGGTCAGGCAGTCGATCGCGGGCGTGGAGGCACCCACCCCGCGTGGATCGAACCCGACCCGGTCGAACCGGTCGGCCAGTTCGGTCCCACCGCCCAGCATGACGGTGGACAGCCCGGACATACCCGGACCGCCGGGGTTGATCAGCAGCGATCCGATCCTGGGCCCGGTGGCCCGCATCCGGGACACCGCCAGCCGCGCGGTCGGCCCGTCGGGGTCGGCGTAGTCGACCGGGACTTCGACCCGGGCGCACTGCGCGGCCGGTGGTAGCGCCTCACCGGGTTCGGTGAAGCCGGCGCAGGGCTCCCAGGACAGCGTCTGGGTATAGAAACGACTCAGCTCGGCCGGGATCGGCGCGGGCGGGGCCGGTTGCTCCCGGACCTCGTCCGCGCATCCGGCGACCAGTACCGTCGCCGCCGCCAGCACACCCGCCAGCACTCCACACCCGCTCCGCACCGGCGCAATGCTAGCGGGACGGGGCACAGCTCCTGGGGATGTGACGAATCGCACCTGGTCGCGGGCTTAATTCGGGCTCGGGCGGGGGTGCACACTGGAAAGCGTCAACCAGACCCGGGGACCCGGTCAGGGCCTCGAGGAGACGAAAGGGACGATGATGTCCGTATCATCCGGCATGCCCGATTCCGCAGCGGAGACGCCCGTCTACGGTGCCACCGCCGCAACGAAACCGGCCCGCCGCGCCACCCGCGTCCAGCATCTACAGCAGATGAAGGCGACGGGCGAGCGCTGGGCCATGCTCACCGCCTACGACTACTCCAGTGCCCGCCTCTTCGACGAGGCCGGTATTCCGGTCCTGCTCATCGGCGACTCCGCCGCCAACGTGGTGTACGGGTACGAGACGACTGTGCCCATCACCACCGACGAGTTGATCCCGCTGGTCCGCGGCGTGGTCCGCGGCGCCCCGCACGCGCTGGTGGTGGCGGATCTGCCGTTCGGCAGCTACGAGGGATCCCCGGAACAGGCACTCGCCACGGCGACCCGGTTCATGAAGGAGGGCGGCGCGCACGCGGTGAAACTCGAGGGCGGCGAACGGGTGGCCGATCAGATCAGGATGCTGACCGCCGCCGGTATCCCGGTGATGGCCCATATCGGCTTCACCCCGCAGAGCGTGAACACGCTGGGCGGTTACCGGGTCCAGGGCCGTGGTGCGGGCGCGGAGGGACTGCTCGCGGACGCGATCGCGGTACAGGCCGCGGGTGCTTTCTCGGTGGTGATGGAGATGGTTCCGGCCGCGGTCGCGGCGCAGGTCACCAGCAAACTCGGTATTCCCACCGTCGGTATCGGCGCCGGTGCCGACTGCGACGCCCAGGTCCTCGTCTGGCAGGACATGGCCGGGTACACCAGCGGGAAGACCGCCAAGTTCGTGAAGCGTTTCGCCGCGGTCGGCGATCTGCTGCGCGAAGCGGCCGCCACCTACGCCGACGAAGTACGCCAGGGCACGTTCCCGGGTCCGGAACACAGTTTCTGACCCGTAGCCGGTCGCGGAGCAGGCACCCACTCCGGCGCGGGATGGCAAACTCGGTATCGACGGTTTCGACTCGAGGTCAGAGGTACTGATGCGGCGACGCGCTTGGACAACACGGGGTGCTCTCATGGTGGCGGGAGTGGCCGGGGCGGTACTGCTCACCGGCTGCGGCGGAGTGCAGACCGGTTCGCCGGACACCTCCCCGGCAGCTTCCGCCGCCTCCACGACCGGCTCGGTGACCGCGACCGGCGCCGCGTCCACCACCCCGCTCGAGATCCCGGACAAAGCCGCCCAGAACCTGTGCGAC